>NZ_JBWKFL010000012.1:265012-302052 GCF_056434305.1 Streptomyces sp. NPDC044061
CACGCCGGGGTCGTCTTCCCCCCTGGTGTCGTGCAGCGTGGCGGCCGTCCCGAAAAGGGGCATAAGGCCGACAAAGCCCACCACCACCAGGCCGCCGCCCCCCCCCCCGCGGCCGGCCCGCCGGGCCGGGCCGCTGGCGTCGGCGGCCTCGGAGGTCGGTCGTCGCAAGGTCACCCCGTGATCCTCACCAGCCGTCGCAGAACCGGGCAAGTCCAGGAAAACGACGGGCACTACGGCATCGCACCCATACGTACGTTTCCGGCCGCCCGGGCACTCACCCCAGGAGGAGTGTTCCTCCCCAGGAGGCCGGGTCCGAACCCCACGGCACGGGAGGCCGGGCCCAGTCGGCGGGGCCGCCCGTGAAGGACACCGGCGACAGGGCGTGCCGCAGCCGGCCGAGACGGCTGTCCGTCTCCGCCAGCCAGGCGTCCGGGCCTTCGTAGGCGGCACCCTCCGTCGCCGGGCCGGGCGGGATCTCGTCCGTCAGCCAGTGCGCGGTACGGGCGAGCGCCAGCCGCACGCAACGGCTGTGTCCGTCGTACGACCGCTCGGTGACCGCCCGCAGGACGGCCGCCGCCAGGAGATATCCGGTGCCGTGGTCCAGCGCCTGCGCGGGCAGCGCGCCCGGCTCTGCGGCCGATCCCTCGGCCGCCGCGATCCCGGTCGCGACCTGTACCAGGCTGTCGAAACCGCGCCGCCCGGCCCAGGGGCCGTACGCGCCCCACGCCGAGACCTGCGCCACGACCAGCCCCGGGCGCCGCTCGGCCAGCGCCTGCGGGGACAGCCCGAACCGGTCGAGGGCGCCCGGCCGGTACCCGGTGACCACGACGTCCGCCGCGGCCAGCAACTCCTCGAAGGTGTCCCGGTCGGTGGTGAGGTCGAGGGTCGCCGACCGCTTCCCGAAGCCCGTGTCGGCGTGCTGGTCCGGCAGTTCGGGCAGCTGCGGGGCGTCCAGCCGCAGCACGTCGGCGCCGAGCAGCGCCAGGGTGCGGGTGGCGACCGGGCCGGCCAGCACCCGGGTCAGGTCGAGGACGCGCAGCCCGGCGGCAGGCAGCAGGGGAGCGGCGGCCGCGTCGAGCGGCGTGAGCACGCGTGCGTGTGCCGAGTCCAGCCGCTCCCGCTCGACCAGCGGCCGTGCGGTCACCTCGGCGGCCTGGGCGTGCTCGGCCCACTCCTTCGGGGTGCGCAGGGCCACGGCGAGGCCGCCGGCGCGGTACACCGTCTCCTCCACCTCGAGGGCGGAGCGCTCGGCGAGCCGGCGCGCCACCTCCTCGGCCGAGGCTCCCCGCGGCAGCCCGAGCGCGCCGAGCAACCTCGCCCGGTGGTGCGGGTAGTTGGCGTGGGTGCGCACCCAGCCGTCGGCCGTCCGCCAGAACCGCGACAGCGGTGCGAAGGCGACCGGCGCCCGCCCGTCGACCTGCAACAGCCGCTCACTGTGGAAGGCGGCGGCGACCGCACCGTCGTCCACCCGGACCCCGGGCACCTCGGGGAGCCCGGCCCGCCGCGCACCCAGCTCGGCGGCGGCCAGCGCACACGCGCCCACACAGGCGCGGGCCAGCTCCCGCACGGGCAGCCCCGAGGACAGCGGCCCCGACCGCACGACGGCCGACACCCGCGACACGTGCGCGGGGTCTCCGCCCAGGGCCGTCCACGCCACACGTTGATTCGTCATGCATCAACTATGCAATATTGATTCAATCAATACATGGAGGACGGCGGATGCGTCGGCCTGGACGGGGCGCGGTGCGTGCGGCGTCCGAGGAGCCACTCGCGCACCGCGCCGACCGTCCTGGTGGGCGCGGGGTTACCGCACCGCGCGGAGCGCGTTGACGACGCCGAAGCCGTAGAAGCCGTTGACGCGCTTGCCGCCGACGCACGTCGCGTCCACGACCCCGTCACCGTCCCCGTCGTAGGGGTCGCTCGGGCAGCCCGGATTGTCGGCCTGGGCCTTCAGCAGGGCCCGCAGCTGCGCCGGAGTGGCGTGCGGGTGGGCCGACTTGAGCAGCGCGGCCACGGCGGCCACGTGCGGGGACGCCATCGAGGTGCCCTGGAGGAAGCCGTACTGGTCGTTCGGCAGCGTGGACAGGATGCGACCGTTCTTCGACGGCGTGTCCGGGATCTGGTACTTGTCGCCGCCCGGCCCCGCCACGTCGACGACGCCTTGGCCGTAGCTGGAGTAGTACGACTTCGTGCCCTTGACGCCCACCGCGCTCACGGTGACCACGCCGGGCAGCTGGGTCGGCACGTCGAAGCACTTGTGCGGGTCGACCGTACGGGGCACCGGGGTGCCGTCGTCGGGGCTGGAGTCGTCCGACAGGGCGTTCGAGTCGAGGTCGTCGTTGGAGTTGCCGGCCGAGGCCACATTGAGCGTGCCCTTGCGCTGTGCGTACAGCTGGGCCCTGTTGACCGCGTCGACGATGGCACGTTGATCGGGGTCGTCCATGCAGTTGTACAGCCACGGGTCGACGTAGTAGCTGTTGTTGGTGACCTCGACGCCGTGGTCCGCCGCGAACACGAAGGCGCAGACCACGCTCTCCGGGTAGAACAGCGAGTTCGCGTCCGGCTGGGCCACCGTGATGCTCGCGACCTTCACCCCGGGCGCCACGCCCGCCACGCCTATGCCGTTGCGGGCCGCGGCGATCTCGCCCGCCACATGGGTGCCGTGGTAGTGGTCGGCGTCCACCGGCCGCCAGGCGCCGTACGTCGTGTCCGCCTTGCCGCTCACACAGTTCGCCGACTGGGACGCGGAGAAGTTCGGGGCGATGTCCGGGTGCGTGTCGTCGACACCCGTGTCGATCACCCCGACGGTCACATTCCTGCTTCCGGGGTTCACCTTCGCGGCCTTGTCGGCACCGATCGCCCGCAGATCCCACTGGTCGGCCTCGAGGGGCTCCTCGCCCGTCGTGGCGCCCTCGGCGATCTTCGCGGCCTCCGCCTTCGACAGGACCTGCACCGCGCCCTCGTCCGTCGTGCCGGCCGCGCTCAGCGGAGCGGTACGCGTGGCACCGGCCGAGTCCACACCGCGCACCGCGCGCATCCGCTCGCCGAAGTCGGGGTTCGCGGAGTGGACGACGATCACCCCGATCCGGTCGTAACTCGCCACGACCGTGCCGCCGTTGCGCGCGATCGCCCGCTGCACCGACTCGATCGTGCGGTGGTCCGTCCCGGTGTTGACGACGTACGCGAGGTTCGGGCCGTCCGCGGCCCGCGCCGCCGTGGCCGCCGGGGTCGACGCCGAGGCCGCCGTCGGCAGGAAACCGAGCGAGGCGGTCAGCGACAGCACGACCGGCACGGCGAGCGCGAGTCGGCGTCTGGAACGCAGATGAGCCATGGGATCTCCACATCATCCGGATACAAAACCGCCCGAGACGCAGGTGGTGCTCGGGCAGGTACATGACGGGTGGTGCAGGGCGAAGCTATCTTCCGGAGCTGATCTCCGAAAGAGCCCGGCGGACTTGAACCGCTCCGCGCGTGGCGCCGTGACCGTGGACGGAGGGCCCAGCAGGATCGTGGCCCTCACCGGAATCACGTTCGGTAGTCGATCAATGACTGGCTGTAGCGTGACCCTGTTCCTGTGAGGTCAGTAAGCGCATGTCCGCAACGCGAGGAGACTCCGTGGCCACCGAGACACCGCCCCCCGCGAAACCCCAAGCCCACCTTCCCTCCACCGAGGAGTTCACCGAGGTGCAGCAGAGCGCGGAGTTCGGTGAACTACGCCGCTCCCACCGCTCCTTCGCCTTCCCCCTGACCGTCGCCTTCATCACCTGGTACCTGCTCTACGTGCTGCTCTCCAACTACGCGGGCGGCTTCATGGGCACCAAGGTGGCCGGCAACGTCAACGTCGCCCTCGTCCTGGGCCTCGCCCAGTTCCTCACCACGTTCCTCATCGCCTGGTGGTACGCGCGGCACGCCGCCGCCAAGCTCGACCCGAAGGCCGAGGCCATCAAGTCCCGGATGGAGGGCGGAGCATGAGCCCCGCACAGCACACCCTGCTCGCCGCCGGCGAGGCGAGCGAGCACCGGACGCTGATCGTCACCCTGTTCGCGGTGTTCGTCGCCGCGACCCTCGTCATCACCGTCTGGGCGGGCCGGCAGACCAAGGACGCCGCCGACTTCTACGCCGGTGGCCGCCAGTTCACCGGCTTCCAGAACGGCCTCGCCGTCTCCGGCGACTACATGTCCGCCGCGTCCTTCCTCGGCATCGCCGGCGCCATCGCCCTCTTCGGGTACGACGGCTTCCTGTACTCCATCGGCTTCCTGGTCGCCTGGCTGGTGGCCCTGCTGCTGGTCGCCGAACCGCTGCGCAACTCCGGCCGCTACACGATGGGCGACGTGCTCGCGTACCGCATGCGCCAGCGCCCCGTGCGCACCGCGGCCGGCACCTCGACCATCGTCGTGTCGATCTTCTACCTGCTCGCGCAGATGGCGGGCGCCGGCGTCCTGGTCTCGCTGCTCCTGGGCATCACCAGCGACGGCGGCAAGATCGGCATCGTCGCCCTGGTCGGCGTGCTGATGATCGTGTACGTCACCATCGGCGGCATGAAGGGCACCACCTGGGTCCAGATGGTCAAGGCGGTGCTGCTGATCGCGGGCGCCGTGCTGCTGACCTTCCTGGTCCTGCTGAAGTTCCACTTCAACATCTCGGACCTGCTCGGCAAGGCCGCCGACAACAGCGGCAAGGGCTCCGCGTTCCTCGAGCCCGGCCTGAAGTACGGCGCCACCGGCACCACCAAGCTGGACTTCATCTCGCTCGGCATCGCCCTGGTCCTGGGCACCGCCGGCCTGCCGCACATCCTGATCCGCTTCTACACCGTTCCCACCGCCAAGGCCGCCCGCAAGTCGGTCATCTGGGCGATCGGCCTGATCGGCGCCTTCTACCTGATGACCCTCGCCCTGGGCTTCGGCGCGGCCGCGCTGATCAAGCCGGAGGAGATCATCGCCTCCAACAAGGCGGGCAACACGGCCGCCCCGCTCCTCGCCCTGCACCTGGGCGGGGTGGACTCCAACTGGGGCGCGATCCTGCTCGCCACCATCTCGGCGGTCGCGTTCGCCACGATCCTCGCGGTCGTCGCGGGCCTGACCCTGGCCTCCTCCTCGTCCTTCGCGCACGACATCTACGCGAACGTGATCAAGAAGGGGCAGGCCACCGAGAAGCAGGAGATCAACGCGGCCCGCTACGCCACCGTCGGCATCGGCGCCGTCTCGATCGTCCTCGGCGCCCTCGCCCGCGACCTGAACGTCGCCGGACTCGTCGCCCTCGCCTTCGCGGTCGCCGCCTCCGCCAACCTGCCGACCATCCTCTACAGCCTGTTCTGGAAGCGGTTCACCACCACGGGCGCCCTGTGGTCGATCTACGGCGGCCTGGTCACCGCCGTCGGTCTGGTGCTGTTCTCGCCGGTGGTGTCCGGCAAACCGACCTCGATGTTCCCCGACGTCGACTTCCACTGGTTCCCGCTGGAGAACCCGGGGATCATCTCGATCCCGGTCGGATTCCTGCTGGGCGCACTGGGAACACTCCTGTCCAAGGAGGTCCCGGACGCCGGCAAGTACGCGGAGCTGGAGGTGCGGTCCCTGACCGGGACGGGAGCCCACTGAGCTTCGTACGGACGGCCGCGTCGTTCAGGACTGTACGGTCCTACGACGCGGCCGCGTCCCACCTCGTGGGATCGGGCCGTCGTCGTTGTCAGCGGTCTCACGTAGGCTCACTGGTGACGGAAAATGAGTGCTCCGGAACGAGGGAGGGGGCCCACGTGCTCATCGACACCTACGGCCGAGTGGCCACCGACCTGAGGGTCTCGCTGACCGACCGTTGCAATCTGCGCTGCACCTACTGCATGCCCGAGGAAGGCCTGCAGTGGCTGTCCAAGCCCGACCTGCTCACGGACGACGAGATCGTCCGCCTGATCGACATCGCGGTCCGCCTGCTCGGCATCGAGGAGGTCCGCTTCACCGGCGGCGAGCCCCTGCTGCGCCCCGGCCTGGTCGGCATCGTCGAGCGCGTCGCGGCTCTCGCCCCGCGCCCCCAGATGTCGCTCACGACGAACGGCATCGGCCTCAGGCGCACCGCACCCGCCTTGAAGGCGGCGGGCCTGGACCGGGTCAACGTCTCCCTGGACACGCTCCGCCCGGACGTCTTCAAGAGACTCACCCGCCGCGACCGGCACAAGGACGTCATCGAGGGCCTCCAGGCCGCGCGCGAGGCCGACCTCGCCCCGGTCAAGGTCAACTCCGTCCTGATGCCGGGCCTGAACGAGGACGAGGCCCCCGACCTGCTGGCCTGGGCCGTCGAGAACGACTACGAGCTGCGCTTCATCGAGCAGATGCCGCTCGACGCCCAGCACGGCTGGAAGCGCGAGGGCATGGTCACCGCCGGGGACATCCTGGCCTCCCTGCGCACCCGCTTCGACCTCACCCCCGAGGGCGCGGACGAGCGCGGCTCGGCACCGGCGGAGCGCTGGCTGGTGAACGGCGGACCGCACCGGGTCGGTGTGATCGCCTCGGTCACCCGCCCGTTCTGCGCGGCCTGCGACCGCACCCGCCTGACCGCCGACGGCCAGATACGCACCTGTCTGTTCGCGATGGAGGAAACCGACCTACGGTCGGCCCTGCGCTCCGGCGCCCCAGACGAGGAGATCGCCCGCATCTGGCGTCTGGCGATGTGGGGCAAGAAGGCGGGAGCGGGCCTGGACGACCCCTCCTTCGTCCAGCCGGACCGCCCTATGTCGGCGATCGGCGGCTAGGCGCCAGGGGTCCGCTGCGCCTGGAGTGCCGGGCAACACGCGGGCCGCGCCTGGCAGGCACGGCCCCATTCGTGGCTCGTGGCCGGGCGATGGAAGGACGGCACGGGGCGTGCGTCGCCCGGCACCGGAACATCATGATTGATCTGAGGTTCTCCTGAGCTCGGGCCGCGACCGGCCCGGGATCACCCTTCGCGCGCTTCCCACTCCGCGAACTTCACGACTTCCTTCAGGAAGCCCCGCACTCCCAGGAACTGTGAGAGGTGCTCGCGGTGCTCCTCGCAGGCGAGCCATGTCTTGCGCCGTTCCGGCGTGTGAATCGTCGGGTTGTTCCATGCCAGCACCCACACTGCGTCGGCACGGCAGCCCTTGGCGGAACAGATGGGCGTCTCACTCACAGGTTCGTCTCACAGCACGGGTGCGGAACAAGGCGACGCCGAGCAGCCACGGGGGGAGCTGCCCGGCGTCGGTCCGTCGCTCCGACGGGGGATGCGGAGCGCGTACGCAGTATGTCATGGGTCACCCGCCGCCCGGCACTGGAACTGCACGATTGATCTGAGCTTTTCTTGAGCTTCACGGGGGACGGCATTCCGTTTCCTGCCGCTTCCCTCGCGTCCACCATGGTCACGCTCTCTCGGGCCGCTCCCCACGCACCCCCGCCGCCGGATCCGGCGGCGCGTCCTCCGCGACGGATTCCGTCTGCGCCTCATCCCGCGCCGCATCCTCCTGCGCACGCGGCGGCGTGATCATCGGCCGCGTCGGCGCGGTGACGAAGGTCGACGGAAGGGAGGGCGGGCGCTCCCGGCCCGCGTTCGCGATCACCACGGCGACATAGGGGAGGACGGCACCCAGCACCAGCGCCACGACGGCGACGTACCGTTCGACGTTCCACAGCGTGGCCGCAAGGATCACCGAGGCGGTTCGGATCGTCATCGAGATGACGTACCGCCGCTGCCGGCCTCGTACGTCCTCGGCCAGTCCGGTCCGGGCGCCGGTGATCCGGAACACCTGGACGTTGCCGCCGTGCTGCTTCCGCATCAGATTCCACCATCCGCCCGCATCGGACTCTCCCCGGCCCGCACCTTCGTCCACACCGGCGGGGAACCGGTCCAGGACACTCCCACGTTACGCCGCGGCCGCGCGGCCCACGAGACCGGGTCGCCCACCTGCCTGCGCGAACGCCTTCGGCCCCGGCGCGTACGGGCGCACCCGACATGCGCCGTACCACGGACGGGCCGAGACTGGCCGTAATGCTCACGTCGAGCCGTACGAGGAGGCAGCCATGGGCTGGTTGTGGGCGATCATCGTGGGATTCGTCCTGGGCCTCATCGCGAAGGCGGTCATCCCGGGCAAGCAGCACAGCCCCCTCTGGCTGACCACCATCTGCGGCATCCTGGGCGCGATCGTCGGCAACGCGATCGCCCGCGCCCTCGGCGTCGGGGAGACCCGCGGCATCGACTGGAGCCGGCACGCCTTCCAGCTCATCGCCGCGATCATCATCGTCTTCGCCGTCGACATGCTCTACATGGCGACGCTGGGCAAGAACAAACAGCAGGCCTGACGACCGACACGCGAAAGGGCGGTTCCCGAAGCGGGAACCGCCCTTCGCCGTACGTCCTAGGCGCCGGTGACCTCCACGGCGGCCAGGTTCCTCTTACCCCGCCGCAGCACCAGCCAGCGCCCGTGCAGCAGATCCTCCTTCGCGGCGACCGCGTCCTCGGCCGTGACCTTCACGTTGTTCACGTAGGCCCCGCCCTCCTTCACGGTCCGCCGGGCAGCGGACTTGCTGGGCACGAGGCCGACCTCGGCGAACAGGTCGACCACCTGGCCCAGCTCGGCGACCTGGACGTGCGGCACCTCGGACAGCGCGGCCGCCAGCGTCCTGTCGTCCAGCTCCGCCAGCTCGCCCTGGCCGAACAGGGCCTTGGACGCGGCGATCACGGCGGCCGTCTGGTCGGCGCCGTGCACCAGCGTCGTCAGCTCCTCGGCGAGCGCGCGCTGTGCGGCACGGGCCTGCGGACGCTCCTCGGTCTGCTGCTCCAGCTCCTCCAGTTCCGCACGGGACTTGAAGGACAGGATCCGCATGTACCGCGAGATGTCACGGTCGTCCACGTTCAGCCAGAACTGGTAGAACGCGTAAGGCGTCGTCATCTCCGGGTCGAGCCAGACGGCGCCGCCCTCGGTCTTGCCGAACTTGGTGCCGTCCGCCTTGGTCATCAGCGGGGTGGCCAGGGCGTGCGCCTCGGCCTCCGGCTCCAGCCGGTGGATCAGGTCGAGACCGGCGGTGAGGTTGCCCCACTGGTCGCTGCCGCCCTGCTGGAGCGTGCAGCCGTACCGCCGGTACAGCTGCAGGAAGTCCATGCCCTGCAGGATCTGGTAGCTGAACTCGGTGTAGCTGATGCCCTGGTCGGACTCCAGGCGGCGGGCCACGGAGTCCTTGGTCAGCATCTTGTTGACACGGAAGTGCTTGCCGATGTCCCGCAGGAACTCGATCGCGGAGAGGTTCGCGGTCCAGTCGAGGTTGTTCACCATGACGGCCGCGTTCTCGCCCTCGAAGGACAGGAACGGCTCGATCTGGGCGCGCAGCTTGCCCACCCAGCCGGCCACCGTCTCCGGGTCGTTCAGCGTGCGCTCGGCGGTCGGGCGCGGGTCACCGATCAGCCCCGTCGCGCCGCCGACCAGCGCCAGCGGCCGGTGCCCGGCCTGCTGGAGCCGGCGCACCGTGAGCACCTGCACCAGATGCCCCACGTGCAGCGACGGCGCGGTCGGGTCGAAGCCGCAATAGAACGTGACGGGACCGTCCGCGAGCGCCTTGCGCAAAGCGTCCTCGTCGGTGGACAGGGCGAACAGGCCCCGCCACTTCAGCTCGTCGACGATGTCCGTCACGGTTCTCGTGTCTCCTCGGTGATCTTCGGGCGGTCGGGTGACAGCCGCCTACGAGGTTATACGCCCTGACTGACAGAGCTCATGTTGAAATCGGGGATCCGCAGCGCGGGCATCGCGGCCCGGGTGAACCAGTCGCTCCACTCGCGCGGCAGCGTCTTCTCGGTGCGTCCGGCCTCCGCGGCCCGGCCGAGCAGGTTCACCGGCGACTCGTTGAACCGGAAGTTGTTCACCTGCCCGGTCACCTCGCCGTTCTCCACGAGGTAGACGCCGTCCCGGGTCAGCCCGGTGAGCAGCAGGGTCGCCGGGTCGACCTCGCGGATGTACCACAGGCAGGTCAGCAGCAGCCCGCGCTCGGTGTCCGCGACCATCTCGTCCAGGGAGCGGTCCTGCCCGCCGTCCAGGATCAGGTTCCCGAGCGCCGGGGCGACCGGCAGCCCGGTCAGGGCCGCGCTGTGGCGGGTGGTGGTCAGGTGCTTCAGCACGCCCTCGCCGATCCACTCGGTGGGTCGCGCCGGCAGTCCGTTGTCGAACACGGACAGGTCGCCGCCGGAGGAGTGGGCGACCACGAAGGGTGGGCACTCCAGGCCCGGCTCGTTCGGGTCGCTGCGCAGGGTCAGCGGCAGCTCGCTCAGCTTCTCGCCGACACGTGTGCCGCCGCCCGGCTTGGAGAACACCGTCCGGCCCTCGGCCGCGTCCCGGCCCGAGGCCGACCACAGCTGGTAGATCAGCAGGTCGGCGACCGCGGTCGGCGGCAGCAGCGTCTCGTACCGGCCCGCGGGCAGCTCCACGCGCCGCTCGGCCCAGCCGAGCCGCACCGCCAGCTCGGCGTCCAGCGCCCCGGGATCGACGTCCTTGAAGTCCCGTGTGGACCGGCCCGCCCACGCGGAGCGGGTCCGGTCCGGGGACTTGGCGTTCAGCTCGAGCGTGCCGGTGGGCTGGTCGTGCCGCAGACGCAGCCCGGTGGAGGTGCCCACGTACGTCGAGACCAGCTCGTGGTTGGCGAAGCCGTACAGCTCGCGGCCGCCGGCACGCGCGCGTGCGAAGGCCTCGCCGAGCGCGGGGGCGAAGTCCGCGAAGACGGCGGAGGAGGTCTCGGCGGGCGCGTCGGTGAAGTCGGGGGACTCCGGAACACCGCTGATCAGCGGCTGGGCGTCCTCGGCGGGCCCGGCTCCGCGCGCGGCGGCCTCGGCGGCCCGCACCAGCGGCTCCAGCTCCTCGGCGGTCACGGCGGACCGCGAGACGACACCGGAGGCGGTGCCCTCCTGCCCGTCCACCGTCGCGATCACCGTGAGGGTACGGCCGCGGGTGACACCGTTGGTGGTGAGCGCGTTGCCCGCCCAGCGCAGGTTGGCGGTGGAGTGCTCGTCGGCGATCACGACACAGCCGTCGGCCCGGGACAGCGCCAGCGCCTGCTCGACGACCTCGTGCGGCTTGTGCGTACGGGCGCTCATCGACCGGCCTCCTGCGTGGTGTTCAGAATGTTGACGCCCTTGAAGAGGGCGGAGGGGCACCCGTGGGACACGGCGGCGACCTGGCCCGGCTGGGCCTTGCCGCAGTTGAAGGCGCCGCCCAGGACATAGGTCCCCGGACCGCCCACGGCCGCCATCGAGCCCCAGAAGTCGGTGGTCGTGGCCTGGTACGCGACGTCCTTCAGCTGCCCGGTGATCCGCCCGTTCTCGATCCTGAAGAAGCGCTGCCCGGTGAACTGGAAGTTGTACCGCTGCATGTCGATCGACCAGGACCGGTCACCGACCACGTAGATGCCCCGGTCGACGCCGCCGATCAGGTCCTCGGTGGACAGTCCGGCGGGATCCGGCTGCAGCGACACGTTGGCCATGCGCTGCACCGGGACATGGCCCGGGGAGTCGGCGAACGCGCACCCGTTGGACCGCTCGAACCCGGTCAGCCGCGCGATCCTGCGGTCCAGCTGGTAGCCCACCAGCGTGCCGTCCTTCACCAGGTCCCAGGACTGCGCCTCGACGCCCTCGTCGTCGTACCCGACGGTCGCCAGGCCGTGCTCGGCGGTGCGGTCACCGGTGACGTTCATCAGCTCGGAGCCGTACCTCAGCTTGCCCAGCTGGTCGAAGGTGGCGAAGGACGTGCCCGCGTAGGCCGCCTCGTAGCCGAGCGCCCGGTCCAGCTCGGTGGCGTGCCCGATGGACTCGTGGATGGTCAGCCACAGGTTGGACGGGTCGACCACCAGGTCGTACGGGCCGGGCTCCACGCTCGGCGCCCGCATCTTCTCGGCCAGCAGCCCCGGGATCCGCTCCAGCTCGTCGTCCCAGTCCCAGCCGGTCCCGGTCAAGTACTCCCAGCCGCGCCCCACCGGCGGCGCGATGGTCCGCATCGAGTCGAACTCACCGCTCGACTCGTCCACCGACACCGCCGTCAGCTGCGGATGCAGCCGCACCCGCTGCTGGGTGGTCACGGTCCCGGCCGTGTCCGCGTAGAACTTGTTCTCGTGCACGGTGAGCAGCGACGCGTCCACATGGTTCACGCCGTTCGCCGCCAGCAGCCGGGTGCTCCACTCCGCCAGCAGCGCGGTCTTCTCCTCGTCGGGCACCGAGAAGGGGTCGATCTCGTACGACGAGATCCACGTCCGGTCGGTGTGCACCGGCTCGTCGGCCAGCTCGACCCGCTCGTCGGACCCGGCCGCCCTGATCACCTGCGCCGAGAGCTTCGCCATCGCCACCGCCTGCGAGGCGACCTTGGCGGCCGCGTCCAGGGTCAGGTCCACCCCGGACGCGAAGCCCCACGTACCGCCGTGCACGACCCGGACCGCGTACCCGAGGTCGGTGGTGTCCGACGATCCCGCCGGCTTGGCGTCCCGCAGTCGCCAGGACGCGCTGCGCACCCGCTCGAACCGGAAGTCCGCATGCTCGACCCCCAGCGCACGCGCGCGTGCGAGCGCGGCGTCGGCCAGGGCCCTTAGCGGAAGCGCCGTGAAGGCTTCGTCGATGGAATGAGGCACGGAGGTCTCCCTGCTGTCGTGGCCTGTCGGCTCCGATCATGGCGCGGGAGCGCCCCGGGGGACCACAGGTTTCGCTCCGGTGCCGGGCCTTTCTGTAGGGATCCGACAGCGACGCACTCCCGCCACTGTCGGTGCCCGCTTCCCCGGGGAAGCGGCGCGACCGATAGGTTTCGGATGAAGCCGCCTGCCATCCAGGTGTCCGGGCGGGTTGTCGGACTGCATCAGACCGCTATCGAAAGGGTGATCCGTTGAGCCGCTCGGTTCTCGTCACCGGAGGTAACCGGGGCATCGGCCTCGCCATCGCCCGCGCTTTCGCCGACGCCGGCGACAAGGTCGCAATAACGTACCGCTCGGGTGAGCCGCCGGCCGGCTTCCTCGCCGTCAAGTGCGACATCACCGACGCCGAGCAGGTGGAGCAGGCCTACAAGGAGATCGAGGAGCAGCACGGTCCGGTCGAGGTCCTCATCGCCAACGCCGGCGTCACCAAGGACCAGCTCCTGATGCGCATGTCCGAGGAGGACTTCACCTCGGTCATCGACACCAACCTCACCGGCACCTTCCGCGTGGTCAAGCGCGCCAACCGCGGCATGCTGCGGGCCAAGAAGGGCCGCGTCATACTGATCTCCTCCGTGGTCGGTCTGCTCGGCTCGGCGGGGCAGGCGAACTACGCCGCCTCCAAGGCCGCCCTCGTCGGCTTCGCGCGTTCTCTCGCCCGTGAGCTGGGCTCGCGCAACATCACCTTCAACGTCGTCGCGCCCGGCTTCGTCGACACCGACATGACCAAGGCGCTCACCGAGCAGCAGCGCGAGGGCATCGTCTCGCAGGTGCCGCTCGGCCGTTACGCGCAGCCGGAGGAGATCGCCGCGACGGTGCGGTTCCTCGCCTCGGACGACGCCTCGTACATCACTGGAGCCGTCATCCCCGTTGACGGCGGACTGGGAATGGGTCACTGATCACCATGAGCGGAATCCTCGAGGGCAAGCGCGTCCTGATCACCGGTGTGCTGATGGAGTCCTCCATCGCCTTCCACACCGCCAAGCTGGCTCAGGAGCAGGGCGCCGAGATCATCCTCACCGCCTTCCCGCGTCCCACGCTCACCGAGCGCATCGCCAAGAAGCTGCCGAAGCCCACCAAGGTCATCGAGCTGGACGTCACCAACGAGGAGCACCTCGGGCGTCTCGCCGACGTCGTCGGCGAGGAGCTGGGCGGCCTGGACGGTGTCGTCCACTCCATCGGTTTCGCCCCGCAGGACGCGCTCGGCGGCAACTTCCTCAACACGCCGTTCGAGTCGGTCGCCACCGCCATGCACGTCTCGGCGTTCTCCCTGAAGTCGCTGACCATGGCCTGCCTGCCGCTGATGCAGAACGGCGGCTCGGTCGTCGGCCTCACCTTCGACGCCCAGTACGCCTGGCCGCAGTACGACTGGATGGGCCCGGCCAAGGCCGCCCTCGAGGCCACCAACCGGTACATGGCGCGCGACCTGGGCAAGCAGAACATCCGCTGCAACCTCATCTCGGCGGGCCCGATCGGCTCCATGGCCGCCAAGTCCATCCCGGGCTTCGCGGAGCTGGCGTCCGTCTGGGACACCCGTGCGCCCCTGGAGTGGGACCTGAAGGACCCGGAGCCGGCCGGCCGCGGTGTCGTCGCCATGCTGAGCGACTGGTTCCCGAAGACCACCGGCGAGATCGTTCACGTGGACGGCGGTCTGCACGCCATCGGCGCGTGACCCCCGGCTGACGCAGACGCCCCGTTCCCGCAGCGTGCGGGAGTGGGGCGTCACTCGTTCGGCGTACCCGGCCGGGCGGGGCCGGGAGCCTGCGGCGCATTCTGGAGTACGGGTTCACCCCGCGCATCCCTCCGCAGCCCGGCCGAGGAGGTCCCCTTGTGCGCCTGTCCCGCAGCCTGGCCCCGGTGACCGTGGCCGTCGCCCTCGTGCTCTCTCTGCCGTACGACGCGATGCCGCACACGCGCGCGGGGGACGGCAGACCGTCCGCGCCGAGCCTGTTCGGCGCCGCGTGCCGTACGGCCGTCCACCGCTCCCGTGTGGTGGCCTACTGCCACAACCCCTATGTCGACACGGACCGGGTGCGCCTGCACATCGAGTGCGCCCGCTGGTGGGACATCGACACCGACAGCGCCCCGGTGGACGCCGCGGCCGCCATGACCGTACGGCTGACCGGCCGGTGCTGGAAGGAAGTCGGCTCGGTGTGGATCAGTCACCAGAAGGCGCGCTGAACTTCTCCGGACGGCACAGGAACGGATAGCTCGCGGCCTCGGTGCCGGCGGCCTCGGCGTCACCCGCGCGGACCGCGTCCACCAGCCGGGCGTGCTCCATGTACGACTCCGGTGTCAGCTCGGCGCCGACGTCCGCGCGCAGCCAGTCCCGCAGCACCTCGCCCAGGTCGGCGTACATCGCGGTCATCACGTCGTTGTGGGAGGCGGCCACCACGGCCAGGTGGAAGGTCGCGTCGGCGGCGACGAACGCCTCGGCGTCGCCGGTCTCCCAGGCCTCCTCGCGCCGCAGCAGGAGCGCGTCCAGTTGTTTGAGGTCCTTCTCGGTGCGCCGCTCGGCGGCCAGCCGGGCCGCCGCCGACTCCAGCGTCGAACGCAGCTCGGCGATGTGCCGGGGATCGGCGTCGGCGAACCGCCGGTGCATCACGCCCGCCAGCTCGCTCGTCGCGGCCACGTAGGTGCCCGAGCCCTGGCGGATGTCCAGCAGACCGTTGTGGGCGAGCGCGCGGACCGCCTCGCGCACGGTGTTACGGGCGACACCCAGCAGCTCGACCAGCTCCGGCTCGGTCGGGATGCGCGAGCCGACCGGCCACTCGCCGGAGGCGATCTGGTTGCGCAGTTCGGCGATGACCTGCTCGGACAGCGCCGAACGGCGCGGGTGGCTCAGGGGCATGGCACACCTTCGCACGTGAGGCCCGGGAGGAAGCGGCCCGGGGATGGACAACCAATCATCCCATGATTCTATGATGGTCGACATGGCTAGTGAGGAAACCCGGACCGTGGAAACCCGCACGGAGATGTCTTCGACCGAACCCGGTACGACCGGTACGACCACCAAAGCGCGCGCCCGGAAGGCGCCCGCCACGCGTGCGTGGGCGACACGGCTGGTCGTGGTCGGCATCGTGCTGTCCGCGCTGAACCTCCGACCCGCCATCACGAGCCTCGGCGCGCTCCTGGAGGAGGTGCGCGACGGACTCGGCATGAGCGGCAGCGTGGCCGGGCTGCTCACCTCCGTGCCCCCGCTGTGCTTCGCCGTCTTCGGGGTCACCGCGCCCCGGCTCGCCCGTCGCTTCGGACCGGGCGCGGTGGTGTGCGCCGGCATGGTCGCCATCACCGCCGGCCTGCTGATACGCCCCTACGCCGGAAACACGGCCGGTTTCCTGGCCGCCAGCGCGCTCGCCCTGATGGGCATCGCCGTCAGCAACGTGCTGATGCCGGTCATCGTCAAGCGCTGGTTCCCCGACCGGGTCGGCTCCATGACCGGCCTGTACTCCATGGCCCTCGCCCTCGGCACCTCCCTCGCGGCCGCCGTCACCGTGCCCATGACCGATGCGCTCGGCGGCGGTTGGCAGTCCGGGCTCGCCGTCTGGGCGGGGCTCGCGGCCGTCGCCGTACTGCCCTGGCTCCCGCTGGTGCGGGACCGGGGAGCCGACCCGTCGCCGGAACCTGCGGCGGGGGAGCAGCCGCGGCAGGCCGCCGTCCGCGAGGCGGACGAGCAGCGGCAGCAGCCCGCACTGCGCATCACCCGCAGCCGCACCGCCTGGGCGCTCGCCGTCTTCTTCGGACTCCAGGCCACCGCCGCGTACATCACGATGGGCTGGATGGCCCAGATCTTCCGCGACGCCGGTGTCCCCGCGGGCACGGCGGGCATGCTCCTCGCCGTCACCATGGTGATGGGCGTGCCCCTGGCCTTCGTCATCCCGCGGGTCGCCACCCGGTTGCCCCACCAGGGGCCCATCGTGCTGGTCCTGGGCGTCTGCGGCCTCGCCGGATACGCCGGCCTGTACTTCGCGCCGGCGGCCGGCGCCTGGGCCTGGGCCGTGCTGCTGGGCGTCTCCAACTGCGCGTTCCCGCTGGCCCTGACGATGGTCGGGATGCGGGCCCGGACCGGTCCGGGCGTGGTCCAGCTGTCCGCGTTCGCGCAGAGCACCGGCTACCTGATCTCCATCCCCGGCCCGCTGCTGGTCGGCGTCCTCTACCAGCACAGCGGCGGCTGGGGGGTGCCGATCGCCCTCATGACGGCCCTGATGCTGCCCCAGATGGCGGTGGGCTTCCTGGCGGGCCGCGACCGTGTCGTGGAGGACGAGGCGGCGGGACGCTGATCCGCCGCACCCCGGCGGAAGGGGCGCGCGCGAAAGGTGCGAGACTTGCCGCATGCCTGTGCTCGACCCGAACCCCCAGAACGGCCAGAAGAAGCTGCTGCTCGTCCTCGGCTCGTTCCTCGCCATCTTCGTGATCATCGCCGTCATCGCGACGATCGCCTCGCCCTGACCCGGCCCGACCCGTTTCGTGCCCTGGTGGTGGGGCTGGCCCCACCATCCCCTAGGGGGTCAGGGTCAGGGTCAAGTGGGTGGGTCACCGGATGGGTTCGCCGCCCCGGGTTCCGTAGCTTCGAGATGTGACCGCACGACGCGGCCAGGACCACTCGAGGACCCACGGAGGCGACCATGCCGGCGCGCACGCACACCCGGCCCCATCCGGCGCCCACGGCCGGTGTCGACATCCGGCTCCGCTGGTGGGCGCTCACCCTGCCCGCCCTCGCCTTCATCGCGCTGCTCGCGCTGATACTGAACCCGGCGGACGCCCACGCGGCGAGCGGCGACCCGGCGATCACGCAGCTCCTCGAGCGCGTGCAGCAGCTGCTCGCACGCTGAGGGGGAGCCTCCCCACGCGGTGAATCCGCATGTCAACTCCCTGCGCCGCGTGGCCTGTTTCATGCGAAGCTGGGACCCATGAGCGTCGCAGAACCCCGTAGGATCGTCCTCTTCCGGCATGCGAAAGCCGACTGGCCCCAGGTGTCCGACCATGAGCGCCCCCTCGCCGAGCGGGGCCGCACGGACGCCGCGGTCGCCGGACGCAAGCTGGCCGACACCGGTATCACCTTCGACCTGGCCCTCTGCTCCACCTCGGTCCGGACCCACGAGACCTGGAAGCTCGCCGTCCACGAGCTCGCGCACCGGCCGAAAACCGTCTACGAGGAGCGGGTCTACGAGGCCTCGCCCGGCGAGCTGATCGCCGTGCTCAACGAGATCCCGGACGACGTGCAGAACGCCATCCTGATCGGCCACAACCCGGGCGTGCACGGCCTGGCCGAGATCCTGGCCGGCGGGGCCGAGGGCGACGCCCGCGAGCGGATGAACCGCCGTGGCTTTCCCGCCGCCGGCTTCGCGCTGCTGACCTTCGACGGCACCTGGAAGAGCCTGGAGCCGGGCGTGACCACACTGACGGACTACTGGGCGCCCTCCGAGTGACGGCACCCACGCCAGAGGGCCCGGCACCGCAGCGGTGCCGGGCCCTCTGGCGCGACGCGTGCACGAGCCCCTCGCGGGGCGGGGCGGCTCATCCCTCGTCGTGGGTGTCGGCCGCCTCGACCTCCTCACGGGTGACGCCCAGCAGATACAGGACCGTGTCCAGGAAGGGGAAGTTCACCGCCGTGTGCGCCGCCTCGCGGACCACCGGCTTGGCGTTGAAGGCGACACCGAGACCGGCCGCGTTCAGCATGTCCAGGTCGTTGGCGCCGTCGCCGATCGCCACCGTCTGGGACAGCGGCACCCCGGCCTCGGCGGCGAACCGGCGCAGCAGCCGCGCCTTGCCCGCACGGTCCACGATCTCGCCGGTGACCCGCCCCGTCAGCTTCCCGTCGACGATCTCCAGCGCGTTGGCCTGCGCGAAGTCCAGCCCCAGCCGCTCCTTCAGATCGTCCGTGACCTGGGTGAACCCACCGGAGACGACACCGACTTGATAGCCTAGGCGCTTCAGCGTGCGGATGAGGGTGCGCGCGCCCGGCGTCAGCCGCACCTCGTTGCGCACCTTCTCCACCACCGAGGCGTCCAGCCCCTCGAGCAGCGCCACGCGCGCGTGCAGCGACTGCTCGAAGTCCAGCTCTCCGCGCATCGCGGCCGCCGTCACCTCGGCCACCTTGTCCTCGCAGCCGGCGTGCGCGGCGAACAGCTCGATGACCTCGTCCTGGATGAGGGTGGAGTCCACGTCCATGACCACCAGCCGCTGGGCGCGCCGGTGCAGGCCGGCCGAGACGACGGCGATGTCGACACCCAGTGCCGCCGCGTCGGACGCCAGGGCTGTGCGCAGCGGCTCGGTCTCCACCCCGGAGACGGCGAACTCCACCGCGGTCACCGGGTACTTGGCGAGGCGGAAGATACGGTCGATGTTGCCGCCCGCCTTGGCGATCCGGGCGGCGACGGCGGCCGTCGACTCCGCGGTGAGGGGGTGACCGAGAACGGTCACCAGGGAGCGCCCGAGACCGCGCGGGCGGTTGTCGCCGTGCCCCGAGATGATCTCCGCCTGCATCTTCATCGACTCGGCCCAGCTGTGCACGGTGGCCCTGAGGTCACCCTCGAGGCCGATCGGCGGCTGAGTGACCAGCACGCAGAGCACCAGGCGGCCCCGGGTGACGACCTGCTCGATGTCGACCACGTCGACGAGGTAGGCGGCAAGGGTGTCGAAGAGGCCGGCCGTGATGCCCGGCCTGTCCTTGCCGAAAATCTTGACGAGGAGAGTGGGGACCTCGGAGGTCTGCGAAGCGCTCATGGTGTCACCACCGTATCCGGCACCCAGTGCCTTCCGCCCGTGAGGTCCGCCTGACGGACACGGAACAATGGGTGTCCGGCCGATGTCGTGGATCTTGCCCCTCGGCGACACCCGCCCGACCCGACACCCGCGCCACGGTCCTGGCTCCACCACGACTGTGCCACGGCGAAGGCCCGGACGCAGGGCAAGGGGATGCGGCCGCCCCCGGGGCATCCCCGGACACCACGAACGCCGCCACCGAGGTGCCCCCGAGGACGGTGCCGCCGTCAGGCCCGAGGACGGCGCCACCGTCACGCCCCAGGGACGGCGCCGGTCATACGCGCATCCCGAAGTCGCCCGCATGGCGCGCGGCCGCACCGAGGCGCCTGCCATGCGGCCCCACGGTGACGGCCCTCGCCCTGCAGCCTCACCGAGGTGTTCCGACTCGCAGCTTCACCGAGGTGTCTCCCGGGCGTGCGGTCTCAAGGGTGCCCCCGGGCGTGCGGCCCCGGGACGCGCAGCCTCACCGAGGTGTTCCGACGCAGCTTCACCGAGGTGCCTCCCGGGCGTGCGGTCTCAAGGGTGCCCCCGGACGTGGAGCCCGGGACGCGCAGCCTCACCGGGCGCCCCCGTCGGGCAGTCCCACGGTGACGCCCCCGCCCCGCAGGTCCACCCAGGCATCTCGGAATGCGCCGCAGCCCGGCCAGGCGCCCATCGCAGATCCCCTCGGCGTCTGCGCCCTCGCGGGCTCACCTCCTCGGTCGCCCCGGTGGACGGGGTGGCAGGGGTGGAGGGGGTGGTGGGCCCCCGTCCGGTGTGTCCGGGGCGTCCGGCGGGCGGTCATGGCGGTGCGGGTCGGGGCGGCGGCCTCGGGGCGCGGGGGGAGGCGGGCCGAAGGGCCGGGCGATGGTGGGGGCGCCGTACACGTCGTCGCGGGCCGACGGCGGCCGTGCGTCCTCGGGCTCCGACCGCAGCTCCTCCGGCACCCGCAGATACGGATTGGTGCCGGGGTTCGGCGGCCGGTACGGCCTGCTCGGCTCATAGGGTCCGGCCCCGCTGCCGTACCCGCCGTCCGCCGCGACCACCTTGCCCCGTCCCGGCCACACCGCCCGCGCCCCTGCCGCACCCGTCGCCCGGGCGAGCAGCGCTCCCACCGCCCCGGCTCCCGCGCCCCACACGGCACCCAGGAGCAGTGCCATGCCCAGGTGCCCGTGCAGTTCGATGCCCGCGCCGAAGGCGTCGAAGCCCAGCACGGACAGCGAGGCGTTCACCGAGACGTCCGCCAGCCAGGCGAGGAAGGGCAGGGCGAGCGCGGCCGCGATCCCGAGCCGCAGGGCGCAGCGCCCGGCGAACCCCGCCGCACCGCCCTGCCCGTGCGCCGGCGTCCGCACCGCCGTCAGCACCCCGGCCAGCAGCATCATCAGCGCCGCCGCCACCGCGAGCAGCCACACCCGACCGTCCAGCTCGGCCAGCCGGCCCACCGTGACCGGCCGGCCGGAATCCGAGCTCAGCAGCCGGTCGAGAGGGTGCGGCAGCACCGTGCCCAGGGCGCCGGTGGCCCTGCCGTCCCAGGGGACGAACAGGCCGACGGGGATGCCGAGCCACACGCCGTTCGGCGCGCCCAGCAGGGCCGCGCCCGCGACCCGGCGCGGGTGGTCGTCGCCGATCGCCGCGTACGCCGCCGCCGCGAGCCCGGCGGCCACGGCCACGAGCAGCACGGTGACGAGCGCCGAGACGGCCGGCCGCACCACTCGGTGCACGGCGTCCCAGCCGGGCGGCAGGGGAGTGCGGCGGGAGGCGAGCAGAGCGATCAGCAGGACGCCGGCGGACCAGCCGAGGCCACCGAGCAGGGTGGGCGCGGTGTCCACGGTGAAACCGACGGCGGCCTTCGCGTGGATCAGATCACCGATCCGGTCCGGCAGCAGCCCCCCGACGTCCCCGACGCCGGGAATGTTCAGGCCACCGCCCTTGCCGCCGCCGGGCAGCCGGTTCAGGCCGAGCGATCCGCCGTCGATCGTGATGACGTCGTGCCCGGCCCAGGCCAGCCCGCCCAGGGTCGCCACGAAGAGGGCGACCACTGCCCCCGCGCGCGCGAGGAGTTCGGCCGGCGCGATCACAACTCCCGCCGTGCGAAGGGACCGTAGGAAGAACCACGACAGCAGCAGCGCACCGACCAGGCTCACCCCGAGTGGCGTGATCTCGACGGCCGTGTGGGCCTCCGCGCCCTTCAGTCCGAAAGCGGACACATCGCCCGACGGTGAGACCGAACCACCCGCCCCGAGCGCCACAACAGCCGCTGTCATGGGGCCGAGTGAGCCCGCCGCGTCCGCCTGCAGCAGGTGCAGACCCAGCGCGGCCGTGCTCGCCATTCCTATCAACGCCCAGCTCACGGCGGCGATCGCGGACAGCAGGATGTCGGTCCATGGCAGCGAAGTGCCGTGCCGTGCGGTCTCGACGCCCGTGGCAGCGCTCATGGCAGACCCCCCGATCCGCGGTGCGGTACCGCAGCCGCGCTTGTCCCCCTCGCGGGGGATTACCACTCTCCGGCCCGGTTTCAACCCCGTCAACGGGGCGAGTCGAAGCGTGCGGCGGCGCCCTTGGCAAGGCCCGGCTTTCGGTCATGGGGCCGAGCCTGAAATAGTTCCCCCCGATGTTCGACATCCCTAGACTCCCTGTGATGGGGGTAATTCGGGGGACAACTCAGTGGGGCATGGAGTGCCGGAACTCGTACTGGAATCAAACGGACGGACCTGGACGCTCGACCCGTCCAGGCCCTACACCCTCGGACGCGATCCGCAGGGTGACATCGTCTTCGACGACGCCAGGGTCTCCTGGCGCCACGCCACGGTCAGCTTCGACGGCCGCAGTTGGGTCATCGAGGACCACGGCAGCACCAACGGCACCTTCGTGCAGGGGCAGCGGATCCACCAGGTGGAGATCGGCCCCGGCTCGGCGGTGCACCTCGGCAACGCGACCGACGGACCGCGCCTGAACCTCTCGGGCGCCGCGGCCGTCCAGCAGCAGCCGCAGGCGGCACCGTACGCCGCCCAGGGTGCCGGTGCCGGCTGGGCGCAGCAGCCCGCCCCGCAGGCCGACTGGCAACAGCCGCAGCAGGCGAACCAGCCGTCGGCGTTCCCGCAGCAGCAGAGTGGTCCGCCGGAGAAGTACGCGCAGAAGACGCCCGGTGGTGGCGCGGGGGCGCCGCCGGTCTACGGCGACCGCAGCCCGACGACGTTCCACCAGTTCTCCGTCGGCCGCGTGATGCGCATCGGCCGTGCCCTGGAGAACGAGTTGGTCGTCTCCGACCTGCAGGTCTCCCGGCACCACGCCGAGTTCCACTCGACGCCCGACGGCCGCTTCGAGATCCGCGACCTGGGCTCGCACAACGGCACCTACGTCAACGGCCAGCCGATCACCAAGGGCGGCTCGGCGGTACTCGGCCCGAACGACATCGTCGGCGTCGGCCACTCCACCTTCCGTATCGTCGGCGACCGCCTCGAGGAGTTCGTCGACACCGGTGAGGTCTCCTTCTCCGCGCGCCATCTGACCGTCACGGTCGACGGCGGCAAGCAGATCCTGAAGGACGTCTCCTTCGGCGTCCCGGAGAAGTCCCTGGTCGCGGTCATCGGCCCGTCCGGATCCGGCAAGTCCACGCTGCTGAAGGCGCTCACCGGCTACCGGCCCGCCAACCAGGGCGAGGTCCTGTACGACAACCGGAACCTCTACAAGCAGTTCGCCGAGCTGCGCCAGCGCATCGGTCTGGTCCCGCAGGACGACATCCTGCACAAGGAGCTGACCGTCAAGAAGGCCCTGAAGTACGCGGCCAAGCTGCGCTTCCCGGCCGACACCACGGCGCAGGAGCGCGACGCCCGCATCGACGAGGTGCTGCGCGAACTGAAGCTGGACATCCACAAGGACAAGAAGGTCACGTCCCTCTCCGGTGGCCAGCGCAAGCGTGTCTCGGTGGCCCTGGAGCTGCTCACCAAGCCGTCCCTGATCTTCCTGGACGAGCCGACCTCCGGCCTCGACCCGGGCATGGATCGCGACGTGATGCAGCTGCTGCGCGGCCTGGCCGACGACGGCCGTACGGTCCTCGTGGTCACCCACTCGGTGGCCGAGCTGGCATTGTGCGACAAGCTCCTGGTGATGGCGCCGGGCGGAGCGGTCGCCTACTTCGGACCGCCCGAGGAGGCGCTGAACTTCTTCGGCTACGACACCTGGGCCGACGTCTTCTCCGCCTTCGAGAACTACCGCGACTACGACTGGGCGGGCCGCTGGAAGGGCTCGCAGCACTACCAGATGTACGCCGCGGACATCGACGCGGTCGCCCCACAGTCCGTACACATGCCTCCGCCACAGGCCATCAAGCCGCCCAAGCCGCAGGCCTGGGGCTCGCAGCTGATGACCCTGATCCGGCGGTACGTTGCGGTCATCGCCTCCGACAAGGGCTTCCTGGCGCTGACGGTGATCCTGCCCGCGGTGCTCGGCGCGGTCAGCCTGCTGATCGACCACAACCGGGGTCTGCTGGTCAACGAGGCGGTCAACCCGAGGACCGGCGTGCACGTCCCGAACGGCACCGCCACCACCGTTCTGCTGATCCTCGCGGTCGGCGCGTGCTTCGCGGGCGCCGCGAACTCCGTGCGTGAGCTGATCAAGGAACGGGTGATCTACGAGCGGGAGCGCGCGACCGGTCTGTCCCGCTCGGCCTACCTGATGTCCAAGGTGGTCGTGCTCGGCGCCGTCACGGTGCTCCAGGGCCTGATGGTCGGCCTGATCGGCTTCTCCAGCCGCGAGATCCCCGACCAGGGGCTCGTCCTCGGCAGCTCGACGCTGTTCGAGCTGTGCCTGCCGATCATGGCGCTCGGCTTCACCTCGATGATGTTCGGCCTGGTGATCTCGTCGCTGGTGAAGACCGCCGAGAAGACCATGCCCCTGCTGGTGATGTTCGCGATCATCCAGGTCGTGTTCACCGGCTGCCTCTTCACCCTGCACGGCACCCTCGGCGTCAACGAGTTCTCGTACCTGATGCCGTCGCGCTGGGCGGTGGCCGCGGCCGGCGCCACGCTGGACTTCAACAACATCGCGCCCAACACCGACGACCCGGGCAGCACCGACCCGCTGTGGAACCACCAGGCGTCGGCCTGGGGCCTGGACATGGTCGCGCTGATCGTCCTCGGTGTGGTCTGCGGCTTCTTCGTCGCCCGCTTCCTGCGCCGGCACGAGCCGGAGGTCATGCGGAAGTAACCGCGGTCGCACACGCGAAGGGCGGTACCCCCCGAGGGGTACCGCCCTTCCGCGTTACGTCAGAGGTCCGCGCCGACCTCAGTACGCGCTGTTGACGTTGTCGATCGAGCCGTACTTGTCGGCAGCGTAGTTGGCAGCGGCGGTGATGTTGGCGACCGGGTCGTAGATGTTCCACGAGGTGCCGGAGACGTGGTACGCGTTGAACGTCGGCGGGATGACCTGCAGCAGGCCCTTCGACGGGATGCCGTTGATCGCGTTGATGTCCCAGTCGTTGATGGCCTTCGGGTTGCCGGAGGACTCCCGCATGATGTTCTTGTGCAGGCCGTGGTAGCTGCCCGGGATGCTCTTGGCCTTCATGATGTCCAGGGCCTGCCGGATCCAGCCGTCCAGGTTGTTGGTGTAGGTCTTCGCGGCGACCAGCTGCACCTGGGGGCGCTGCGCGGAACGGCTCGCGGCCTCCTTGGCGGCGCGCTCCTGCGCGGCCTTCTTGGCTGCGGCGTCGGCTGCGGCCTTCTTCGTCTCGGCCTGCTTCTTCGTCTCGGCCTCGGCCTGCTTCTTGGCGGTGGCGTCGGCCGCCGCCTTCTTCTGGGCGGCGAAGGTGTCGAGCTTGACCGTCTCCGTGGCGAGCTGGTCGGTCAGCGTGCCCTTGACGTTCTTGACCTGCGGAGCGGCGGCGGCGACCTGGGCGGTCGTGGCCGGGGCACCGGTGGTCACGGTCTCGGCGTTGCTGGGGACGGCCGAGAGGGCGAGGGCGGCGGCACCGAGGGCGCCGACACCGGCGATCGCGATCTTGTGCTGCTTGGTCAGCGGACTGAGACGGCGATTGAGGATGTTCTTGGGCATGGCTGATGGACCTCTTCGTTAGCGCGGAGGTCGCTCCTGCGTCCGCCGGGGGAATCGGTTCCTCCCACACGAACGCCGCGGGCCGGAAACCCACGGCGCTGAGCGACGGAAGCAATTCTTAGCGGGCGCAAAATGCCCAGGCAAAGGTGTGACGTACGATCCCCGATAGTGGATCAGGGAAGGGCAAAACGGGACAGACTAGACCGTCTGTCCCGTTCATATAGGGACACTTCATCTCCTATGCGCTTTCGTACGTGATGCACGCCCTATGTGCGGGCTCACATGGAGGAGGCGGCGGTCTCACCGAGAGTTGCCGCAGCAATGCTCTCGGTGAGGGGCCTCCTACCGGAGAATGAGGTGCACGTCCCCGAACTCGTGCCACAGGTAGAGCCCCCGCAGCGCCTCCGTGTACGCCCGGGCGACCGCCGCCCGCCCCGCGACGGCCTCCAGCATCAGCAGATGCGAGGCCTCGGGCTCGTGCAGCCCGGTCAGCAGCCCGTCGACCACGCGCACCCCGCGCTCGGGAGTCACCACCAGCTCGGTCCACCCCTCGGCCGCCCTCGCCACGCCGTCCGGCCCGGTCGCCGACTCCACGGCCCGCACGGCCGTCGTCCCGACCGCGATCACCCGTCCGTCCCCCGCCCGCGCGGCGTTGATCAGCCGCGCCGAGGACTCCGGCACCGCGAAGCGCTCCGGATACGGCGGCTCGTGCGTCTCCGCCGAGGCCACCCCCGTGTGCAGCGTGATCGGTGCGAACCGCACCCCTCGGCTCACCAGCTCCGCGACCAGCCGCGCGGTGAAGGGCCGGGCCGCGCTCGGCATCTCCGCGCTGCCCGCCCCGTCAGCCGAGGGGAGCGCGAACACCGTCTGGTAGGCGGACAGCGGCTGATCCCGCTCCGTGTAGGAGTAGCGGATGGGCCGCCCGTGCTCCCGCAGCACCCGAAGCACCTCCGCGCCGTGCGGACGCGCCCACCACAGCCGCTCACCGCGCCCGCTCAGCGGCTCCTCCAGCACCAGCCGCGCCCCGCCCGGCAAACCCACCTCAGTACCCGCGGGCCCACCTGCACGCGCGCGTGTAGTACCGCCTCCGTCCGGATCCCGCAGCTCGACGGCCCACCGCCCGTCGTCCCCGCGCGTGGAGACGTGCACGACCACGCGCGCGTGCCCGATCCGTCCGTCCACCGCGGCGGCCAGCGTCGGCGAGGTGTTCACCACCAGCAGGTCCCCGGCCCGCAGCAGCCGCGGCAGCTCGGCGAACACGTGGTGTGTCACCTCGGTGCCGCGCGACACCAGCAGCCGTACCGCGTCCCGGTCGAGGCCGGGCCCCCGCTGCTCGGCCGGCACCCGCGCCGACAGCTCCTCTGGCACCCTCACCGACGTGGTCATCGCCCCTCCACCGGAGCGGGCGCCGCGTACCGCCCGCTCACCGGCCGCTCGTCCAGGAGCCGCAGGAACGCCGGTACGACACCGGCGGGCGCCGGACGTGGATCGTCGTCGTCGGGTACGGCGGCCGAGTACAGGTCCGTGGCCATGTCCCCGGGGTCCACCGCCCACACCCGCAGTCCCGGCTCCTCCACGCCGAGCACGGCGGCGAGCTGGTCCAGGGCCGCCTTGGAGGCGCCGTAGCCGCCCCACGTCCCGTACGCCTCCGCCGCGGCGTCCGAGCTGACCGCGATCACCGTGCCGGCCCGCGACTCCCGCAGCAGCGGCAGCGCCTCCTGGACCAGGCCCAGCGCCGCCACCACGTTCACCTCCAGCGCCCGCCGCAGCCCGTGAAGGGGCAGCTCGGCGAGCCGCACCAGCGGCTCGGCCCCCAGCGCGCTCGCGTTGCTCACCACCAGGTCGGCACCGCCCAGCTGCCGAGCGGCCGCCACCAGCTCGGACCGGTGCCCGGCGTCCGTGACGTCCCCGGGCAGCGCCTCCACCCGCACACCGTGACCGGCGACAGCCGCCGCGGCCTCCTTCAAGGGCCCCGCGCCTCTGGCGTCGAGCACCAGATCCCACCCCCGTGCGGCCAGTGCCTCGGCCAGCGCCCGCCCCAGGCCCTTGGAGGCCCCCGTGATGATCGCTATCGGCATGACAACCGTCCCCTCGTCGCTTGCCGCCCCCGTCGGGCGGTGACCACAACGTAGGAACGGCACCCCCGGCGCCGCCTCGGACGCGGGCCGCAAAGCTGCGGGGTCCTTCGGCGTACGCCGCACGTCGGGGACCCCGCGACCTACCCCGGCGGCCCTAGGTCCAGCGGACCGGGCCCGGCCGTCACAGGTCCGATCCGGGCTGTCCCACCCCGCCGGTACCGTGAGGACATGAGTCAAGGCCCCCGGTCCGGCCTCGCCGCGGTCAGCTCCGCGCTGCTGGCCATGAGCAGGCACCTCGAGGTGCGCGACGTCCTCAAGACGATCGTCGCCTCCGCCCGCGAGCTGCTCGACGCGCAGTACGCCGCCCTGGGCGTCCCCGACGACCACGGCGGCTTCGCCCAGTTCGTCGTCGACGGCGTCAGCGATGCCCAGTGGAAGGCCATCGGCCCGCTGCCCCGCCAGCACGGCATCCTCGCCGCGATGCTGCGCGAGGCACGGCCCGAGCGTCTCGCCGACGTGCGCAAGGACCCGCGCTTCGAGGGCTGGCCGTCCGCCCACCCGGACATGTCCGACTTCCTGGGCCTGCCCATCAGGGACGGCGACGAGGTCATCGGCGCCCTGTTCCTCGCCAACAAGCGGCGTCCTGTGGGGGGAAAGCCCCCACACCCCCCGCGCCCCAAGCCGGAAGGAAGCTGCGGCTTCACGGAGGAGGACGAGGAACTCCTCTCCATCCTCGCCCAGCACGCAGCCATCGCCCTCACCAACGCCCGCCTCTACGAGCGCAGCCGCGAGCTGACCATCGCCGAGGAACGCTCCCGCCTCGCCCACGAACTGCACGACGCGGTCAGCCAGAAGCTCTTCTCCCTGCGCCTGACCGCGCAGGCCGCGGCCGCGCTGATCGACCGCGACCCGTCCCGCGCCAAGGGCGAACTGCACCAGGTCGCCGCGCTCGCCGCCGAGGCGACCGACGAACTGCGCGCCGCCGTCGTCGAGTTGCGCCCCGCCGCCCTGGACGAGGACGGCCTGGTCGCCACCCTGCGCACCCAGACGCAGGTCCTCGACCGCGCCCACGCCGCGCGCGTGACCTTCACCGGCAACGGCTTCCGCGCCCTGCCCGCGGCCCAGGAGGAGGCCCTGCTGCGGGTCGCCCAGGAAGCCCTGCACAACGCACTGCGCCACTCCGGCGCCGAACACGTCGACGTGATCGTGGACCGACGCGGCTCCGGCGCCGTCCTGCGCGTCACCGACGACGGCAGCGGCTTCGACCCCAGGTCGGTCCGCCGCGCCGGACGCCACCTGGGCCTGGTCTCGATGCGGGACCGGGCGAGCGGCGTCGGCGGCACTCTGACGGTGGAATCGGCGCCCGGCAAGGGCACCACGGTCGAGATGGAGGTCCCCGGTGGCTGACGCAATCAAGGTGCTGCTCGTCGACGACCATCAGGTCGTCCGCCGGGGCCTGCGCACGTTCCTCGAGGTCCAGGACGACATCGAGGTCGTCGGCGAGGCCGCCGACGGCGCCGAAGGGGTCGCCCGTGCCGAGGAGTTGCGGCCCGACGTCGTCCTCATGGACGTCAAGATGCCGGGCATGGACGGCATCGACGCCCTGCGCAGGCTCCGCGAACTCGACAACCCCGCGCGCGTGCTGATCGTCACCAGCTTCACCGAGCAGCGCACGGTCGTGCCGGCCCTGCGCGCGGGCGCCGCCGGGTACGTCTACAAGGACGTGGACCCCGACGCCCTGGCCGGCGCCATCCGCTCCGTGCACGCCGGGCACATCCTGCTCCAGCCCGAGGTCGCCGGCGCCCTGCTCTCCCAGGAGGAGGCCAACTCCGGTCAGGGCAGGGGAGGCTCGCTCACCGAACGGGAGCGCGAGGTGCTCGGCCTGATAGCCGACGGCCGCTCCAACCGGGAGATCGCCCGGGCCCTCGTGCTGTCCGAGAAGACCGTCAAGACGCACGTCTCCAACATCCTGATGAAACTCGACCTCGCCGACCGCACCCAGGCCGCCCTGTGGGCCGTACGCCATGGCGTGACCGGCTGAAACACCCTGACCAACGCCTCACCGAGGGCAACGCGGAAGGTTCCGTTCCGGACTGAGATTCATACCGTCGTGGGAATGTCACCCGAATGGCGCATCCTCCCGTGGTCTCCGCCCGTTCTTCAGTGCGTGCCGCGGTGATCACCGTGGTGAACGCTCAGGAGGGGTTGGAAAGTGAAGAACCTGAAGAAGGCGGCGGCCGTGACGATGGTGGCCGGCGGTCTGCTGGCCGCCGGTGCCGGGATGGCCTCCGCCACGGACGGCGCCTGGGCCTGCGGCGAGGCCAAGCACTCTCCGGGCGTCGGCTCCGGCAACGTCGTCCAGGTCCCGGTGGACGTCCCGGTGAACGTGGTCGGCAACAGCGTGAACGTCATCGGCGCGCTGAACCCGGCCTTCGGCAACCTCGGCCTCAACCACTGAGTCCACCGCCGGCGACCCCAGGCCTCCCGGGCTCACCGGGAGGCCTGTCAGGTTGTCATCCGACTGGTCCGAACGGGGACTCGAACCCGGGCTCCCGTACCCAGGCGGAGCACTCCGGCGTTGATCAGCGCACGACCCACGGCAGGGTCGGACACGCACACGCAGGAGGAACCCGTCCCATGAACATCGCCAAGAGGGCCGCCATCGCCGTGACCGTCGCCGGTATCGCCGCGGGCGCCTGTGCCGGTGCCGCCGCCGCCGACTCCGGTGCGACCGGCATGGCCGCGGACTCCGCGGGTGTCGGCTCGGGCAACGTCGTCGAGGCCCCGCTGCACATCCCGGTGAACGTGGTCGGCGACAGCGTGAACGTCATCGGGGCGCTGAACCCGGCGTTCGGCAACAAGGCCGCCAACGGCTGAGAACGCGGCGAACCCGCGAGGGCTCCGCCGGCCATCCGGCCCGCGGAGCCCTCGCCGTTCAGCGCACGCCCCGCTCCCGTTCCTCCACGATGGAGTTGTACGCCGCCACCTGCGCCCGCCGAGCCGTCCGCTCCACCGGCCGCAGCGCCTGGGTCCGAGCCGCCATCTCCGAGGCGCTCACCGCGCCCCCGTGCCCGTTGCCGTGGGCGAGGGAGATCAGCAGCCCGACCCGCTGCGCCAGCTCCAACACTCGCACCGCCCGTGACGGATATCCCGGCGCCAGCACCTCCCGCCCCCGCTCCGCCCGCGCCCGGTACGCGTCGATCGCCGCCTCCGCCACCGGACCCGACCCGGCGACATCCAGCTTCGACAGCACGTCGGTCGCCTCCCGCAGGGCCTCCGCCAGCTCCCGCTCCGCCTCGCCCAGCGACGGAACGTCTGCGGGCGGCGACTCCCGCACCGGCAGCACGTGCCAGACCACCTCGACATGTACATCACCCTCGGGCCCGGCCTCGTACACCTCCGGCACCAGGCCGAACGCGGCGCCGAAGCAGACCACCGCCTCCTCGGCCTCCAGGGCCCGGGCATTGAACTCGGGCGGCCCGCTCAACCCCAGCGGATGACCGGGCGCCGGCAGCGCGACCCGCAGTCCGGTCACCCCCAGCGTCCGCAGCCGCCCCAGCGCGAGCGTCAGCCCGACCGGCGTCGACTCCCCCGACAGCCCCTCCACCCGGTGCACCGCGTCCTCGCCCACAATGGCGAGCACGGCGTCGTCCGGAGAGACAAGTCCGGCCAAAAGGGCATTTCCCCAAGCGGCAAGGCGTCCTGAACGCGGTTCCGTGAGCATGCCCCCACCCTAAGGACCGGACCGATGGAATGGTGCGGGGCACTCGTGGCGTAGATTTCATAAGGGCTGCGCCCACCGGCGCGGCGGACCGAGCCACAGGCGTACGCGACAGCCGAGACCGGCACACTGCAAGGGGAGACAACGCGCTCATGAGCGATGTTCTGGAGCTTCAGGACGTATCCGTGGTCCGCGAGGGCCGGGCTCTGGTGGACCAGGTCTCCTGGTCGGTGAAGGAGGGCGAGCGCTGGGTCATCCTCGGCCCCAACGGCGCCGGCAAGACCACCCTCCTCAACGTCGCCTCCAGCTACCTCTTCCCCAGCAAGGGCACCGCCACCATCCTCGGCGACACCCTCGGCAAGGTCGACGTCTTCGACCTGCGCCCCCGTATCGGCGTGGCGGGCATCGCCATGGCCGAGAAGCTCCCCAAGCGCCAGACCGTGCTGGAGACCGTCCTGACGGCCGCGTACGGCATGACCGCCCACTGGCAGGAGGAGTACGACGAGGTCGACGAGCAGCGTGCCCGCGCCTTCCTCGACCGCCTCGGCATGAGCGACTACGTCGAGCGCCGCTTCGGCACCCTCTCCGAGGGCGAGCGCAAGCGCACCCTTATCGCCCGCGCCCTGATGACCGACCCCGAACTGCTCCTGCTCGACGAGCCCGCCGCCGGCCTCGACCTCGGCGGCCGCGAGGACCTGGTCCGCCGCCTCGGCCGGCTCGCCCGCGACCCCATCGCCCCCTCGATGATCATGGTCACCCACCATGTCGAGGAGATCGCCCCCGGCTTCACCCACGTCCTCATGATCCGTCAGGGCAAGGTCCTCGCCGCCGGTCCCGTCGAACTGGAACTCACCTCCCGCAACCTCTCCCTCTGCTTCGGCCTCCCGCTCGTCGTCGAGCAGGTCGGCGACCGCTGGACCGCCCAGGGCCTGCCGCTCACCTGACGCCGTACGGGCCCCCGTTCGCGCCCTGTCCGCCGCCCGACCGCGGTCCTACCATGACCATGTGAACGACATCTCCGCATGGGTCTGGTGGCTCGTGGGCGCGGCGGCGCTCGGAATCCCCCTGGTCGTCACCGCGATGCCGGAGTTCGGCATGTTCGCGGTGGGAGCCGTCGCCGCCGCGGTCGTCGCCGGACTCGGCTTCGACGTCGTGATCCAGGTGCTCGCCTTCGTCGTCGTCTCGGTCGCCCTCATCGCCGTGATCCGGCCCATAGCGGCCCGGCACGACAGGCAACGACCCCGACTGGTCACCGGCATCGACGCCCTGAAGGGCAAGCAGGCGGTCGTCCTGGAACGCGTCGACGGCTCCGGCGGCCGGATCAAGCTCGCCGGAGAGATCTGGTCGGCCCGCTCCCTCGACACCGGCCGCGCCTACGAAGTCGGCCAGGAGGTGGACGTCGTGGAGATAGAAGGGGCCACCGCGATCGTCATCTGAGGCATCCTGCCCACGAGTTGGGCGAGGGTCTGTCAGACTCGACCAGCAAGATCTTAAACAACCACGGGATCTGCCGAAGGCGCCGAGGCGGAGAGGGGTACGGGGAACACGATGGAACCGGTCATCATCGTCCTGGTCATTCTGGTGGTGTTGGTCTTCATCGCCCTGATCAAGACCATCCAGGTCATCCCACAGGCCAGCGCCGCCATCGTCGAGCGCTTCGGCCGCTACACGCGGACGCTGAACGCGGGCCTGAACATCGTGGTCCCGTTCATAGACACCATCCGCAACCGCATCGACCTGCGCGAACAGGTCGTACCGTTCCCGCCCCAGCCGGTGATCACCCAGGACAACCTGGTCGTCAACATCGACACGGTCATCTACTACCAGGTCACCGACGCCCGGGCCGCCACCTACGAGGTCGCCAGCTACATCCAGGCCATCGAGCAGCTCACCGTCACCACACTGCGCAACATCATCGGCGGCATGGACCTCGAGCGGACCCTGACCTCCCGCGAGGAGATCAACGCGGCCCTGCGCGGAGTCCTCGACGAGGCCACCGGCAAGTGGGGCATCCGCGTCAACCGCGTCGAGCTGAAGGCCATCGAACCGCCCACCTCCATCCAGGACTCGATGGAGAAGCAGATGCGCGCCGACCGGGACAAGCGTGCCGCGATCCTCACCGCCGAAGGTACGCGCCAGGCGGCCATCCTCACCGCAGAAGGTGAGAAGCAGTCCCAGATCCTGCGCGCCGAAGGTGAGGCCAAGGCGGCCGCCCTGCGCGCCGAGGGCGAGGCCCAGGCCGTCCGCACGGTCTTCGAGGCCATTCACGCCGGCGACCCGGACCAGAAGCTCCTCTCCTACCAGTACCTCCAGATGCTCCCGAAGATCGCCGAAGGCGACGCCAACAAGCTCTGGATCGTGCCCAGCGAAATCGGCGACGCCCTCAAGGGCCTGTCCGGAGCGATGGGCAACTTCGGCCCGCTCGGCGGCGGTGGCAACGGCGGCGGCGCCTCCGTCCCGCCCCAGAACAACGGCCCGAGCACGGAGCGCCGCGAAAAGCCGAGCATCGACTAGGAGTTCAGCACGATGCCGGTTCCCGCCGCGCCCCGAAAGGGGCGCGGGGAACCGCGCCGACAACCGGCGACGGTCCGCAGCCGCGATCAGAGGGAACCGAACCCGGCAGACGACTAGGCCGCTTCCCGAGCGAGCCACTCGGGAAGCGCGGCGATGTCCTCCTGCCCCAAGGCCAACAGCATCGCGTCGGCGGGCGTCGGCTCGAACGGCACCCGCAACAGAGCCATACCGGCCTCGTCAGGAGTCCGGTTGGCCTTCCGGTGATTGTCCTCCGCACACGCGGCGACCGTGTTCAGCCACGTGTCCTGCCCACCCTGCGACCGCGGCACCACGTGGTCCACGGTCGTCGCCCTGCGCCCGCAGTACGCGCAGCGGTGCTGGTCCCGGACCAGCACCCCCCGCCTCGACCAAGGCGCTTGTCTTCGGAACGGCACCCGTACGTATCTGCAGAGCCTGATCACCCGGGGCGCGGGTATGTCCACAACGGCACCGCGCATGCGCAGTTCGGGATGGGCCTGCTCGACGACGGCCTTGTCCTGGAGGACCAGCACCACGGCTCGGTTCAGAGTCACCGTCGACAGCGGCTCGAAGCTCGCGTTCAGCACCAGCGTGTCACGCATCCAGCCCACCTCCCGTATGCACCTGCCCACCCCCCGGCGGGCTTGGATCAACTCTGGACGGGCGCGCCGAGATGGACAACGCAATAAAAAATGCCCGCCCCTGATCACTTCCAAGACCAGGGGCGGGCAAACGTTCCATGAACGCTCGGCTGAATCCGTGCGGTGCGTCAGCCCTCGGCGGGGTTCTCGAACTCGCCGATGAGCTGGGCGCGCGCGATCGCGTGGAACCGAAGGTTGAAACCGACGACGGCCGGAGAGGCGTCCGCGTCCGGGCCGAGCTTCTCCCGGTCCACCGCGTACACCGTGAAGACGTACCGGTGCGGACCGTCCCCGGGCGGCGGAGCGGCACCGCCGAAGTCCTTCGTCCCGTAGTCGTTCCGCGCGTGCACGGCTCCCTGGGGCAGTCCCTCGAACTTGCCGCCGCCCGCACCCGCCGGCAGCTCCGTCACGGAGGCCGGGATGTCGAACAGGACCCAGTGCCAGAACCCGCTGCCGGTCGGCGCGTCGGGGTCGTAGCAGGTCACGGCGAAGCTCTTGGTCTCCGCGGGGAAGCCCTCCCACCGCAGCTGCGGCGAGGTGTTCCCCTCGGCCTGGACCTGGGCGCTGCCCAGCGTCGCGCCCTCCTCGATGTCCTCACTCGTCACCGTGAACGACGGGACGGGCGGATGGAAGTCGTGGGGGAGCGGCCGCCGCTTGAGCTCGGTCACCTCGGTACCTCCTGATCGTTCTCGTTCAGTAGGTCCGAGCCTAGAACCAGTTCCGCTTGCTGCCGACCTCGGACAGCCACTGGTTGAGGTAAGCCGCCCAGTCGGTCCCGTGGAAGTCGTTGAGGCCCACCTGGAAGGAGCGGTAGGTGTCCGAGCCCTCGCTGAACAGACCCGGCTTCTTGTCCATCTCCAGGACGACGTCCATGGCGTGCTCGTCGGCCACGAAACTCAGCTCGACCTGGTTCAGGCCCCGGTACTGCGACGGCGGGTAGAACTCGATCTCCTGGTAGAACGGCAGCCGCTGCCGCGTACCCCGGATGTGGCCGCGCTCCATGTCCGCGTTCTTGAAGCGGAAGCCGAGCTGGATGAAGGCGTCGAGGATCGCCTTCTGCGCCGGCAGCGGGTGCACGTTGATCGGGTCGAGGTCGGAGGAGTCCACCGCGCGGGCGATCTCCAGCTCGGTGGTCACCCCGATGTGCATTCCGCGCAGCGTCTGCCCGTCGATCATCGTGACCGGCGTCTCCCAAGGGATCTCCAGACCGAACGGCACCGCGTGCACGGCACCCGCCTGCAGCTCGAAGGCACCACCGAGCCGCACCTTGGTGAACTCGATGTCCTGCTTGTACTCCTGGTCGCCGCTCTCCACCTCGACCTTCGCCTGCAGGCCCACGGACAGGCCCTCGATGTCCTGGTTCACGGAACCGCCCTGGATCCGTACCTCCCCCTGGACGACCCCACCCGGCACGACGTTGACCTCGGTCAGCACCGTCTCGACCGAGGCACCGCCGGCCCCAAGGCTCGCGAGCAGCTTCTTGAACGCCATGACTCTCCCTTTACGAATGGACCCTCGACCCCTACAAACGCGATCGGGCCACGACCGGTTCCGCCTGCGCCCCGACCCGTCTGGACTACCCTCGGACGGCATGATCGCGCCCCCGGACCGTACGCCACTGCCCCGAGAGTTCTTCGACCGCCCTGTCCTCGAGGTGGCCCCCGATCTCGTCGGCCGCATCCTGGTCCGGACGACTCCCGACGGTCCCATCGCCGTGCGCCTCACTGAGGTGGAGGCGTACGACGGCCCGAACGACCCGGGCTCACACGCCTACCGCGGCCGCACCGCCCGCAACGCGGTGATGTTCGGTCCACCCGGACACGTGTACGTCTACTTCACCTACGGCATGTGGCACTGCATGAACCTGGTCTGCGGACCCGAGGGCCGGGCCGGCGCCGTGCTGCTCCGCGCCGGCGAGGTCGTCGAGGGCGCCGAGCTCGCTCGCAAACGTCGACTTTCGGCCCGGAACGACAAGGAACTGGCCAAGGGGCCGGCCCGCCTGGCCACGGCCCTCGGGGTGGACCGCGCACTGGACGGCACGGACGCGTGCGCCTCGGGTGAGACGCCGCTGAGGATGCTGAGCGGTACTCCCGTGGCCTCCGACCAGGTACGAAGCGGTCCGCGCACCGGAGTCGCCGGTGAGGGCGGCAACGGCGACGTCCATCCCTGGCGCTTCTGGGTGGCCGACGACCCGACGGTGAGCCCCTATCGGGCCCATGTACCTAGGCGCCGACGAAGTTGACTCGCTCCTGGAAGGTGCGTAATGTAGCCCGAGCCGCTGAACCGGGTACGGCGATCGCCTGCAGCCGGAGCGGCCAACCCATTACCTAGCTACAACCCCTCAACGGGGTCGTTTCTGGCGCGCCCGCGTACCCGAATACGAACCTCGAGAGACTCGATTATGAGTTGCCGAGGGAATCGGCTAACGTAGTGAATGTCGAAAGGCCGCCGACGAAAGCCGAAAGCCCGCAGACAAATCCCGCCGACCGGGAATCGGACGCCGAAAGGATCTGATAGAGTCGGAAACGCAAGATCGAAGGGAAGCGCCCGGAGGAAAGCCCGAGAGGGTGAGTACAAAGGAAGCGACCGTTCCTTGAGAACTCAACAGCGTGCCAAAAATCAACGCCAG
>NZ_JBWKFL010000013.1:0-25959 GCF_056434305.1 Streptomyces sp. NPDC044061
CTGTTCCGGGGTGGTGACCGCAGGGTCGAGGCTGCGGTGCCGGTAGGCATCGAGGTGCCCGGCCAGGGTGCCGTGCAGCCGGAACGTCTCCCACTTGCGGGCAGTGGTGTGGGAGCGGGCACGGCCGGGGATCCGGGTGTAGTCCCACCAGAGGCCAGTCTTCGGCTGGCCGTGCCTCCGGCCGGAAGAGTCCGGGAACAGGTGCCGACTGACTGCCGTCTCGAAGACCTCGTCCGCCTGGTGCATCACCAGCGCTTTGGTGACGTGATGGGCGAGATGCTGGGAGTTTTCCATGTGCCGGTAGGCGCGCCGTTCCATGCCCTCCCGGGACAGCCCGAGCTCCAGCCGCCACGCTTTCGCATCCACCTCACGGCGGACATCCCCAGCCCAGTACGCGTCGACCGCAGCCCGGGCATCCCGCTGCAGGGCGCGTTTCACCGACCACATCGCCGAGAACAGATTCTCGGTCCGGTGCCGGATCGCGGGGTCGTGGACATCGAGCGGGAGGCGGATCACCGCAAGCTCAGTGTCCGCGTCCCGCGACCAGCGCTTCTTCTTGTTCTTGCCACGGAACCGGCGGGCGGCAAGCGGTGCGTCGTCGGAGGCGGGCACGGGTTCGGACAGCTCTGCGTCCATCGATGGCCAGCCCCCCTTTTGACGTAGCAACAACCGCAACCTGTCCGTGACTTCGTCAGTGCGGCAACCAACACCAAAGCTACAAGACCCCACTGACAACGCCCCACGATGCGACGGAACTTCGGTCTCTACGATGGCCTTCATGTGCCTGCGTCTTGCCCGTTGTTCCGCGGTCGACCTTCGTGCCTGGACTGGTCTGAACGGGCCGCAAATGCAGCACCTCGTCGGGCGGCTGTGGGAACTCGCACCGGACTTGGGCCGGGGCCGGCCCTGGGCGCTGCCGTACACCGACCGGGTGCTACTCGTCGTCCTCGCCTACCGGACCAACCTCACCATGCAACAACTCGGATCCCTGTTCGGCATATCCCACGCGGCTGCCCACCGAGTCATGATCCGGCTCGCAGGACCGCTCGCCGAACTCCTCGGACCACCGCCCACCGACCGGCGAAAATTGTGCGTCGTCGACGGCACCCTCATCCCCGTCCACGACCAGCAGCACACTGCGAAGAGCAAAAATTACCGGCGGAGTGTGAATGTGCAGATCGTCTGCCGGGCACGGGACCGCCGCATCGTCGCCGTCGGGAAGGCGTGGCCGGGCAACCGCAACGATGTAGTCGTCTTCCGTGAAACCCTCCAGAAGACGCTGCCGAGCGACCATCGCCGGTTGTCCGGTGACGGCGGCTACCGCGGATGCGACCGTGTCCGGACACCTCGCCGCGGGCCCGACGGCCGCATCATCAAAGACCGCAACCACCGCCGATTCCGTAGGCGCCGTGCCGTCGCAGAACACACCATCGCCCGGCTCAAAGACCACCAGATCCTCCGCCAATGCAGGCGCCGCGGCGAGGTCATCAACCACACCCTCGCCGGCGTCGCCGCACTCCACAACCTCAAGCTCGACATCCGGTAAACCAAGTATCTCTCGCGGGACGCACGTCCCGGTCCGCACTACGTGATAGCTCTTAGGGTGGCCCTGTGGCAGACAGCAGCGGGCGCCCGGTCGCCGTGTTCGACCTCGACAACACCCTGGCCGACACCGCCCACCGGCAGCACTTCCTGGAGAACAGGCCGCGCGACTGGGACGGGTTCTTCGCGGCCGCTCCCGCGGACCCGCCGCTCGCCGAAGGGGTGACGCTCGCCCTGGAGACGGCCAGGGCATGCGAGATCGTGTACCTCACCGGGCGGCCCGAGCGGTGCCGCCGCGACACTCTGGACTGGCTCGCCGCTCACGGACTGCCCGAGGGGCGCGTCCACATGCGCCGAGACGCCGACCGCAGACCCGCCAGGTTCACCAAGCTGGAGACCCTGCGCCGGGTCGCCCGGGACCGCGCGGTCCACGTCCTCGTCGACGACGACGAACTCGTGTGCGACGACGCCGAACGCGCCGGTTTCACCGTGGTGCGGGCCCGCTGGGCCGCCAAGTCCGCCGCGCTGGAGGACGCGCAGGAGCGCGAGGGCCGGACCTGAGCCTCTCCTACTCGCCGTCCTCGATGCGGAAGCCCACCTTCAGGCCCACCTGGTAGTGCTCGATGCGCCCGTTCTCGATCTGGCCGCGCACCTGTGTCACCTCGAACCAGTCCAGGTTGCGCAGGGTCTGGTCGGCACGTGCGATGCCGTTGCGGATGGCCTGGTCGATGCCCTCGTGCGAGGTGCCGACGATCTCGGTGACCCGGTAGGTGTGGTCAGTCATGCGGGTGCTCCTTCCGCCGTGCGGCCGGGCGTGTCCGCCCGTGCCTCACGTCCCTCGTGACCGGTATGTCACGCCGTACTCCACCGTGCCGTATCCGCGCCCGGCGCGCGAGGCGTCGCCCGCGTACCCGAAGTAGCGCTTGACCTACGCATTGGTCCATACCAAAATCCCGTACACCCGTACGAGCCCCCGCTCGCCCCCCCACGCCGGGCCACCTTCCCTGTCCGCACCGCCCATGCCAGACAGAACAGGACCCCTCGTGAGACGTCGTCTGATCGCCCTCCTCTGTGTCACCGGCTCCCTCGCCGGCGCCTGCGGCCTCCTGCCGGGCGGACACGACCGGCACACCGTCACCGTGTGGCTGATGAAGGACAGCGCCTCCAAGGAGTTCCTGCGGCGCTTCACCGAGGACTTCGAACGCACCCACGACGACCTGCGCCTCGACATCCGCATCCAGGAGTGGACCGGCATCGTCGAGAAGGTCCGCAAGGCGCTCAGGAGCGACCCCAAGGACACGCCCGACGTCATCGAGGTGGGCAACACCCAGGTCCCGCTGTACGTCGACGACGGCCGCCTCGCCGACCTGACGCTGGAGTCGATGCGCGACTGGGGCAAGGAGCACTGGCTGCCCGGCCTCGCCGAACCCGGCAAGGACGGCAACGCCCAGTACGGTGTGCCCTGGTACGCGGCCAACCGGGTCGTCATCTACCGCAAGGACCTCTTCGAGCAGGCCGGCGTCACCACCCCGCCGAAGACCCGCGACCAGTGGCTGACCGACACCGAGAAGCTCAACTCCGGAGGCGACCAGGGGATCTACCTCGCCGGCCAGGACTGGTACACGCTCTCCGGCTTCATCTGGGACGAGGGCGGCGAACTGGCCGAGCAGAAGGACTACGACTGGCGGGGCACCCTGGACACGCCGGCCGCGCTGCGCGGCATGGACTTCTACCGACGGCTCCAGGCGCTCGGACAGGGACCCGTGGACTCGGACGAGGAACACCCGCCCCAGGCCAAGGTGTTCGCCGGCGGCAAGGTCGCGCAGATCGTCGCCGTACCGGGGCTCGCCCAGTCGATCGTGCAGCAGAACCCCGGCCTCGAGGGCAAGCTCGGCTTCTTCCCGGTGCCCGGAAAGACCGCCGCCCGGCCCGGTACGGTCTTCACCGGCGGCTCCGACCTCGTCGTCCCGCGCAACACCGACGACCAGTTCGCCGCGACCGCCGTCATCGGAGCGCTGACCGGCGCCAAGTGGGACACCGAACTCGCCCGCACCATGAACTACGTGCCCAACAAGACCACTCTGGCGTCCGCGGTCGCGGGGGAGGAGGGGGTCGCCGCCATGGCGGCGGGCGCCGCACACGGCCGGGCGACCCCCAACACTCCTCAGTGGGCCGACGTCGAGGCCGACAACCCGATCAAGGGGTACATGACCAAGGTGCTCGGTGGCGCGGACCCGGCGACCGAGGCCCGCCGGGCCTCCCGCAAAATCACCGAAGCCCTCGCCACCGACCTCGGCTGACTCAGCGCACCACGCTCAGCGACAGCGCGAAGCGGCCCTCGGCGTCCGTCCACCAGTTGGTCAACTCCAGTCCCGAGGCGGCGAGTTCCGCGGTCACTCCGTCCTTGCGGAACTTCGCCGACACCTCGGTGCGCAGTTCCTCGCCCGCCGCGAAGTGCACGGCGAGGTCCAGCGCCGGCACCTTGACGGTCTGCGCGGTGCGGGAGCGCAGCCGCATCTCGATCCACTCCCGCTCCGCGTCCCACAGCGCCACGTGGTCGAAGGCGCCGGGGTCGAAGTCGGCGCCCAGCTCGCGGTTCACGACGGCCAGGACGTTCTTGTTGAAGGCGGCCGTCACCCCGTCCGCGTCGTCGTACGCCCGGACCAGCACCCGCTCGTCCTTGACCAGGTCCGTGCCGAGCAGCAGCCCGTCGCCCGGTGCGAGCAGGGCGCGCGCGGCGGCCAGGAACTTCTCCCGCTCGGCGGGCAGCAGGTTGCCGATCGTGCCGCCGAGGAAGGCCAGCAGCCGCGGCCCGGGCGTCTCGGGCAGGGACATCGGGGCGGTGAAGTCGGCGATCAGCGCGTGCACCTCGAGCCCGGGGCGCTCCTCGATGAGCGCCTGCCCGGCCTGGGTGAGTGCGCTCTCGCTGACGTCGACGGGAACGTACGCCTCCAGTGAGGTGAGCGCGTCGATCAGGAGGCGGGTCTTCTCCGAGGAGCCCGAACCCAGCTCGATCAGGGTGCGGGCGCCGCTGGCGGCGGCGATCTCACCGGACCGGACGGCGAGGATCTCGCGCTCGGCCCGCGTCGGGTAGTACTCGGGCAGTTCCGTGATCTGTTCGAACAGCTCGCTGCCCGCGGCGTCGTAGAACCACTTCGGCGGCAGTGACTTGGGGTTGACGGTGAGGCCGTGCAGGACGTCGGCGCGCAGCGCGGCGTCCGTCGCGTCCTCGGGGAGGGTGCGGGTGACGTGCAGGGGACTCACGTACAGGGCTCCTTCGGTGATGGGGGCGCCCCCGCTCGAGCGGAGTCGGGAGTGGGGGAGGACGCCGGGTCCTCGAGCGGGGCGAGCAGCACTCCTGCGCGGCTCGCCGTGAGCACGGTGCGGTCGGGGACCTCCTGCCAGAGCGGATCGTCGTCGTACGGCTCGGAGGCGACGACCGTGGCGAGGCCGGGCTCCGTGCGGTACCAGAGGCTGTCGCCCCAGGCGGTGGCGGCGATGGTGTCGCCGTCGGTGAGCAGCAGGTTCAGCCGGGAGGCGGGAGCCGCCTCGGCCAGCAGGCGGACCGGCTCACCGAGGGCCCGGTCGAGGTCGGCACCGGTGCGCAGCCGGTGCAGGACCAGCGCCCACACGAACGCCGAGTCGGTGCGCGCCTGCAGCGACAGCAGGTCGATCGGGGGCAGGGCGGACGCCAGGGGCGCCGCCACGTCCGGCCAGCCCGCGATCGCGCCGTTGTGGCTGAACAGCCACCGCCCGGCGGCGAAGGGCGCCGCCGCGGCCTCGGCGTCCGCGCCCGCGAGGGTCGCGTCGCGCACCGCGGCGAGCACGGCACCCGAGCGCACGACCCGGGCCAGGTCGGCGAAGGACAGGTCCGCCCAGATCGGACCGGCCCGCCGGTAGCGGGCCGGCACCGGATCGTCCGGGGCGTACCAACCCACCCCGAAACCGTCCGCGTTGACCGTGCCGTACCGCTGCCGCCGAGGCGCCCACGACTGCCGGTACAGGCTGTGCGCGGGCTCCACGAGGAGCCGGCCGAGCGGTTCCTCGGGGCCCAGGTAAGCCAGGTGACGGCACATCAGACGGTCTCCGAGCGGGCCGTGCGGAACCCGGAGAAGATCTGCCGCCGGATCGGGTAGTCCCAGTTGCGGAAGGTGCCCCGGCAGGCCACCGGGTCCACGGCGAACGAACCGCCGCGCAGCACCTTGTGCTCGGAGCCGAAGAAGACCTCCGAGTACTCCTTGTACGGGAATGCCCGGAACCCCGGGTACGGCAGGAAGTCGCTCGCCGTCCACTCCCACACGTCCCCGATCAACTGCCGTACCCCGAGCGGCGATTCACCGGCCGGGTAGCTGCCGGCGGGGGCGGGCCTGAGGTGCCGCTGGCCCAGGTTGGCGTGCTCGGGCGCCGGGTCGGCGTCGCCCCACGGGTAGCGGGTCGAGCGGCCGGTGGCCGGGTCGTGCCGTGCCGCCTTCTCCCACTCGGCCTCGGTGGGCAGCCGGCGACCGGCCCAGCGGGCGTAGGCGTCGGCCTCGTACCAGCACACGTGCAGCACCGGCTCGTCGGGCGGCACCGCTTCGGTGACCCCGAAACGGCGCCTGAGCCACTGGCCGCCGTCCCGGCGCCAGAACAGCGGGGCAGTGACCGAGTTCCGCTTGATGTGCGTCCAGCCCTCCGGCGTCCACCAGCGCTCGGTGTCGTAGCCGCCGTCCTCGATGAATGCCCGGTACGCGGCGTTCGTCACCGGGGTGGTGTCGATCCAGAACGGTGCCACGTCCACCGCGTGCGCCGGGCGTTCGTTGTCCAGCGCCCAGGGCTCGGTGGCGGTTCCCATGGTGAACGGGCCCCCGGGTACGAGGACTTCGGCCGGGCCGGTGAACAGCGGGACCGGTTCGGGGTCGGGAGCGGTCAGTGCCTGGGGGCCCCTTCGGAGCTGATGGGTGATCAGCATCGTCTCGTCGTGCTGCTGTTCGTGCTGCGCGATCATCCCGAAGGCGAACCCGGCCTCGGTCAGCCGGGTGCCGTGGAAGTCCGCGGCCGCCAGCAGATCCAGGGCCCGGTCGCGCACCTCGGCCGCGTAGCCCCGGGCCTCGGCCGGCGGCAGCAGCGGCAGCGAGGGCCGCTCGGCACGCGGGTGCTCGAAGGCGTCGTACAGGCCGTCGATCTCGGGCCGCATCGCCTCCCGGCCGCCGACCGCCCGCAGCAGCCACAGCTCCTCCTGGTTGCCGATGTGCGCGAGGTCCCACACCAGTGGCGACATCAGCGGGGAGTGCTGTGCGGTGAGGTCCGGCTCCTCCACGCAGCTGGTCAGCAGTGTGGTGCGGGCGCGTGCGGTGGTGAGCGAGGCGAGCGCACGATCGCGGAGCGCCTCGGCGTCCGGCTCGGTCGTCGTGACGTCGGTCTCGGGGGCGGTCATGTGCGGATGTCCTTCCTCCCGTGGGCAGAGCGGGTGCCCCCGGCCGAGCGCGGTCGGGACCGGGGCGGGTCCGTGCCGCGCAGGTGGTCCAGCAGGTCGTCGGCCGGGCAGCGGCCCCGGACGACATAGCGGTTCAGGTACGCCGTCACGGCGCCGACGACCGCGGGGGTGGCGCCGAGCCTGGGCAGTGCCTCGAGCGCCGCCGCGAAACAGGCGACGGCGGCCTCGCGCAGCTCGGGATCGGCGAGCCCCTGCCGGGCCGCGTCGATCCACAGCGGGTTGTGCGGGGCGGGCAGGTTCAGGGACCGCTCCACCAGGGGTTTCACCGCCTGGTGCGCGGCCTCGGCGGCCTCCGGGTCGTCGAACAGCGCCGCGGTCACCGCGAGCGGCACGATCCATCCGTCCTCGCCGGGCTGCGCGTCGATCATGCGCAGCTCCAGGTGGCCGCGCGGCCGGACCGGCGGGAACAGGGTGGTCAGGTGGTAGTCGAGATCCGCCCGGGTGGGCGGCCGGGGTGCCCGCGAGCGGGTCCACTCACGGAAGGTCAGGCCCTCGGGCACGTCCCAGGGCCCGCCGTCGCGGCGGACGCACATCACCGGGGCGTCCAGTACGTGCCGGGCCCAGGCGGCCCGCGGATCCCCGTCCGCCGGGGGAGCGCCCGCGCGGCCGGCGCCGATCTCCGTCCACAGCAGCTGCCGGGTGGAGACCCAGCCCGTGGGTTCCCGGCCGACCAGCGGGGAGTTCGCGAACGCGGCCACGAGCACCGCGCCCAGGTGGTGGGCCAGCCACCAGCGCCGCTCGTGTCCGAGCGGCCCGGGTTCCTCGTGACCGGCGTCCACGCACACCTGGACGGAGGCCGACGTGCACATCATGTGCCGGCCGGCCGTGCCGGTGCGGTCGAGACAGGCCTCCATGGCGTCGTAGCGCGGTTCGCGCAGGAACCGGCGGGGTGCGTGCCAGGGGTCGTGGCCGACACCGACGAGCCCCAGGTCGTCCTCGGCGAGGACCGCGCGGACGGTGTCCAGGTCGGCCGAGACGGTGTCTATGCACTCCATCAGGGAGGCGGCGGGCGGCGAGCTCAGTTCCAACTGGCCGCCGGGTTCGATGGTCAGCGGCGACCGCAGGGGCGCGGTCCGCAGGGTGGCGTAGGCCGCTTCGAGTCGTTCGGGTGTCACCGGGAGCTGCGGCAGCCGCAGCTCGTGGACGAGCCACTCCACTTCGACCCCGAGCGTGCGGGGCGGGCCGGTCTTGAAGCAGATGCCCCGGACCAGGGCCTCCACCTCGGCTTCGGTGACGGCGGTGCGGTGCTCCGTACAGTCGCCACAATCACTTGCTGAGTCGGACATGTCGGGATCCTCCTGAGATTCCACCATGCCACCGGCCCGGCCACAGGTCGGCCGGGCAGGCACTCGTCCCACCCAAGACCCTCGCACGGAATCGCACAAGGGTGCCCATCGGGACGTTCCGGATCGGTAATCTCCGTTTCCTTGCGTGTTCCCGGACCGTTCCGGAGCCGGGAAACTCCGTTGCACCGCATCCCAGCATCACCCAGGATGCGTGCATGAGCACGACGGGGGATGACGCGCAGGCCGCGGTCGTGGCGCCCACGGGGGTGGCGCCATGAGCGCGCGCCTGCGCGAAATCGCGACCGGAACCGAGCGGATCGTGGCGGCCGGGTCGTACCGGCCGGCGGACGGACGGGAGGTGTCCCTGGCGGCGGCGATCGAGGCCGCCCGGGCGGGCACGCGGATGTACGGACCCGAGCCGGTGCCGGTGTCCCCGGCCTCGGCCACGGAGCCGTCCTTCGAGGTCACGGGCGAGAGCAGCCTGGAAGCCGCCCGCCGGCTGGCCGACGAGCCGGTCGCCGTCCTGAACTTCGCCTCGGCCCGCAATCCCGGCGGTGGCTACCTGAACGGCGCCCAGGCCCAGGAGGAGGCCCTGTGCCGCGCCTCGGCGCTGTACACCTGCCTGCTGCGGGCCCGCGAGTTCTACGACCACCACCGCGCCCACCGCGACCCGCTCTACACGGACCGGGTGATCCACACGCCCGCCGTGCCGGTGTTCCGCGACGACCGCGGCCGACTGCTGCCGGAGCCGTACCTGGCCGGATTCCTGACGGCCGCCGCCCCCAACGCGGGGGTCGTACGGCGTACCGCACCCGAGCGCGCCGATGAACTGCCCGTGGCCCTGGCCCGGCGGGCCGAGCGGGTGCTGGAGACCGCCGCCGCCCAGGGCTACCGGCGGCTGGTGCTCGGCGCCTGGGGCTGCGGCGTCTTCCAGAACGACCCGGCGGAGGTCGCGAGCGCCTTCCGGGCCCTGCTCGGGCCCGGCGGCCGGTTCGCTCGGACGTTCGAAAACGTGGTGTTCGGCATCCTGGACCGCACGCCGGGATCGACGGTTCGGGAGGCCTTCGCGCGGGCTTTCCCGGAGGGCGCGCGTCCAGTCACGCGGTAGGGATCGTCAGACGGCCCTCGGGGCCCGTCAGGTCCAGCCGTACCGCTCGTGGAGCCGCTGCCGGACCAGGTTGAAGCGCATCCGGTCGAGCGCGCAGGCCTCCCGGCGCATGCCCGACTCGTGCAACCGCAGTACGCGGTCCACGTCCACCCACGAGTCACGGTCCGACCGGTCCCAGGGGCCGCTGCCGATCGCCACCCACTCCCGGTTGCCGTCGTGCCGCTTGCTGGACAGCTGCACGGCGAGGAAGGTGCCCGCCGCCTCCCGGGCGACGACCAGCACCGGACGGTCCTTGCCGCGGCCGTCGTTCTCCTCGAAGGGCACCCAGGTCCAGACGATCTCCCCGGGGTCCGGATCGCCGTCGTGGGCGGGGGAGTACTCGGTGCGCACCCTGCCGACCTCGCGCGGGTCGGCCTCGGTGGTGGCGTGGGGGCCATGACGGCCCGGAACGTTCTCATCGGTGTACGTGCTCACGCAGGCACCCTAGTGGTCGGGTCGCAGCGCGCAACGGGCGCCCGCCGGCTCAGGATTGCGGCGGTGCGGCGTCCGCGCGCGACTGGATCCGCATGCCGGGGCGGCGGCGGTGCACGGTCAGGTAGGCGAGGCCCCGCTCCCCGGCGGTGATACTGCGCGTCGAGCCGTGCGGCAGCCAGAGCAGGGTGCCCTCGGTGAGCGCCTCGGGTTCCTCCGCGGGGCCCTTGCCGAGCACGCCGTCCCCGGAGACGACGAGGAGCAGCACATCCAGGTGCGGCTCGCAGTGGGACGAGATGCGGTCGCCCGGGGCGAGCCGGATGACGTTGGCGTCCAGCTGGCGTCCGCTCTCGGTCAGCTTCCACAGCACGCCGGCCGGCACCGGCGGGGCCTCGGCCAGCGCGTGAGTGTCGCACAGAACCAGCGGATCCGCGCCCGTATCCCCGGACGACCCGGTGTGGATCGCGGACGACGACGTCATCGGTGCCCCTCGCTGCTCGGCCTCTGCTGCCCACTCTACAATTACTACATGTAGGATCTGTGAAAAATACGCGCAGGTGGGAGGGGTGATGGGAGTGCCCACGCGGGAGAGTCCGCGGCGCCGGAAGGTGCTGGACGTACTCCGGGCCGCCCCGGGGCCACTCGGCGTCGCCGAGGCGGCCGAGCGGATCGGCGTCCACCCCAACACCGTGCGCTTCCACCTGGACGCACTCGTCGCGGAGGGGCTCGTCGAGCGCGGTGCCGAGGCGCCCTCGGGTGTCGGCCGGCCCCGCACGGTCTACACAGCGCGCCCCGGCATGGACCGGGGCGGCACACGCGGCTACCGGCTCCTGGCGAGGATCCTGCTCAGCCGGTGGACCTCCGCCGACCCGGCCGAGGCGCGGGCCGAGGCCATGGAGACGGGGCGCGCCTGGGGCCGCTTCCTGGTGGAGCCCCTGCCGCCGTACGAGCGGCCGACCGCAGCGCGCTCGGCGACGCGGCTCGTCGCCCTGCTGGACGACCTGGGCTTCGCGCCGCGGCCGGAAGGAGCGGACGAGGCGGGCACACCACCGCGCCACATCCGACTCGGGCACTGTCCCTTCCTCGAACTCGCCGAGGAGCACGGCTCGTTGGTGTGTCCGCTCCATCTGGGTCTGATGCAGGGCGCGCTGGCCGAGCTCGGTGCCCCGCTGACGGCGACCGGACTCGAGCCGTTCGCCGAACCCGACTCCTGCCTGGCCCACTTGGCCGTGGCACACGCCGAACCACGGACCGGAAGGGCATCCCACCGATGAACCCCACGTCGGCCGGCATCGCGAGCGCGATCACCTTCGTCTGGCTCGGCATGGTGCTGGCGATCTCCTTCCTGGAGGCGCCGCTGAAGTTCCGCGCGCCGGGCGTGACCATCCCCATCGGGCTGGGCATCGGCCGACTGGTGTTCCGGGCCCTGAACGCAGTCGAGGCCGCCCTGGCCGCGGTGGCGGTCGTCGCCGTCGCCGCGGGCGGAGCGCCGTCCGGGATCACCGCGCTGGCCGCGGTCGTGGCCGCACTGCTCCTCGCCCAGCTGGCCGTCGTCCGCCCCCACCTCAACCGCAGGTCCGACCGCGTCCTCGCGGGGGAGGAGCTGCCCCGGTCCCGCAGCCACCTCTGGTACGTGGCCCTGGAGACCGTGAAGGTCGTGGCCCTGATCGCCCTGGGCATCGGCCTGACCACCGTCTGACGGCGCCCGCGACCGCCGTGGGCGACGGCGGCCGAGGCCCCCGTGGGGGTCCCGGCACCGTCTGCTAGCTCTCCTCTTCCAGCGGTACGTTCTGTGACGCGGGAGCCGGGACACCGTTGAGGGGCGGTGAAGTACCCTTCGGCGGCTGTCCGTTCTGGTTCATCGACGCGAGCAGCTGACGGGCCAGGCCGAGGCCGGCGCCGCCCATGGTGAGCGCCTTGGCGAACAACTCGGCCATGCCGTCGGCGCCGTTGAGCAGCACCATGTTGTCCACGTTGCCGAAGGCGGACGCGCCGGCCCGGACGATCTCCGGCCAGTTCTCGGCGAGCTGCTGGGCGACGACCGCCTCCTGGTTCTCGGCGAGGGCGGCGGCCCGCGCCTTGATGGCCTCGGCCTCCGCCAGACCCCTGGCCCTGGTCGCCTCGGCCTCGGCGAGCCCCTTGGCCTGCGCGGCCGCGGCCTCCGCCTCACCGGTGGCCCGGGTCGCCGAGGCCGTGGCCGCACCCCGCGTCTTGGTGGCCTCGGCCTCGGCACCCGCGGCCGTCTTGACCCGGGTCGCCTCGGCCGCCGCCGCGAGCTCCGTCTCCTTCGCCTTGGCCTGTGCCCCCGAGATCCGCGCGTCGCGCTCGGCCTCGGCCAGCGTCCGCTTCTCGTAGGCCCGGGCGTCGGCCGGCTTGCGGACGTCCGCCTGCAACTGCTGTTCCCTGCGGTGCGCCTCCAACTCGGCGACCCGCGTCTCCTGGACCACCACCTCCTGCCGGGCGGCCGCGTCGGCGAGCGGACCGGCCTGCCGGGCCTTCGCCCCCGCCTTGTCCCGCTCGGCCTGATAGCCGGCCTGCAGGATCTCGCTGTCCCGGGTGGCCTGCGCCATCCGGGCGAACGACTGCTGCTCGGCCTCGGTGGCGAGACGATTCGCCTCCGCCTGCGCGATGCGCGCGTCCCGCTGCACCGCCGCCGCGTGCGGGGCCGCCAGGTTCTGGATGTACCCCGTCGGGTCCTCGATCTCGTGGATCTGCAGCGAGTCGACGATCAGGCCGAGCTTCTCCATCTCCGTACCGCAGGCCGCCCGCGTCTGCCCGGTCAGCTTCTCCCGGTCGCGGATCATGTCCTCGACCGTCAAACCGCCCACGATGGACCGGAGATGACCGGCGAAGACGTTGTGCACCCGCTCCGACATCAGCTTCTGCTGGTCCAGGAAACGGCGGGCCGCGTTGGCCACCGACACGAAGTCGTCGCCCACCTTGAAGATGACCACGCCCCGTACCTTCAGCGGAATGCCCTGGTGGGTGACGCAGTCCACCTGCAACTCGGTCTCGTTCAGGTCCAGGGAGAGCTTGCGCACCGCCTGCACACCGGGCAGCACCAGAGTGCCGCGCCCGGTGACGATGCGGAATCCCATGCCCTCCTCGAGCCCCTCGGTGCGGTGCTTGGACCCGGAGATGATGAGCGCCTCGTTCGGTTCGGCGACCCGCCACATCATCTTGAACAGACCGATCAGAACAAGGACGGCAACGACGACCGCCCCCGCAACGACGCCGACGACCATCGGCATTCGCCCCCTTTGCATGGTGCCCGTCCGGCACCGAACGAAGGGAGTGTGCGCCTGCCGCAACCCGCCGAGAAGACGTCGGCGGATCCTTGTTGCAATCTTGACGCCTCCGCCCCTCACCTGGAGCGGAGCGCGCTCAACTGTCGTATGCGGCGGTGACGTACACCGTCCTCGGCGGCAGGTACTCCACCACCATCACCACCGTGCCCCGCTCGATCCGGGAGGCGGCGTCCGCCGCGTAGGCGAGGAAGTGCTCCGCGCCGCCGCGCACCCGGACGATCACCTCGCCGACCAGCCCGGGCCCGATCGTCCCCGTCACCCGCCCCACGAGCCCGACCATCGACGCATCGTCCATGGTCACAGGGTACGGGCGGAACGGGCTCCTGCCGCCGCTGCTGAACTGCCTTCGGCGGCTTCGCCCTCACGCCACCGCGGAATCCAGGTCCGCCCCGCGCGGCGGCCACAGTTCGTGCCAGCGCAGCTCCGCCTCCAGTTGGGCGGCGAGGGAAACCAGCAGCGGCTCGCTGTTGGCCGGTCCGAGCAACTGAGCGCCCACCGGCAGGCCCTCGCCCACGAAGCCGGCGGGGACGTTGACGCCGGGCCAGCCGAGGACGTTCCACGGCCAGGCGTACGGACAGGCGGCGATCATGGCGCGGTCGGTGGCCAGACCGCCGAGCCGGTACAGGGCGCCGATCGCGGGCGGGGGAGCGGCCGTCGTCGGGGCGAGGACCACGTCGTACGACCCGAAGAACGCGCCGATCCGGCGGTGCAGGACGGCCTCCGCGCGCCGGGCCGCACGCAGCGGGGCCCCGCCGAGCAGCCGGCCCAGCCGGGCCGCGTCCCGCGTGCGCGGGTCGAGCAGGGCCGGGTCCGGGGCCTCGCGGACCCAGTCGGCGATACCGGCGGTGGCGCGCGGTACGAAGGTCAGCCCGATCTGGCCGTAGGGCGGGTCAGCCTCCTCGACACGGTGCCCCAACGCGCTCAGCCTCTCCGCCAGTTCGAGGATCCGGGCCCGGACGTCCGGGCGCAGCCGGGCGGGCACCGCCGTGAACGGCGGCTTCAGGGACAGGGCGATGCGCAGCCGGCCGGGGTCGCGGCCGACCGCCTCCGACACCGTGAGCGCCGGCGGCCGGTGCGGGTCCCGGTCGTGGTTGCCGCCGGCCGCGTCCAGCAGCAGGGCCGCGTCGGCGACCGTACGGGCGAGCGTGCCGTTGACGGTGATGCCGTGGAAGGACTCGCCGCGCGGCCAGGTGGAGATGCGTCCGCGTTGCGGCTTGATGCCGATCAGATGGGTCCAGGAGGCCGGGATCCGCACCGAGCCGGCGCCGTCCGAGCCGAGCGCGGCCGGGACCAGGCCGGCGGCCACGGCCGCCGCCGAGCCCCCGGAGGAGCCGCCCGGGGTGTGGCCGGTGTGCCAGGGGTTGCGGGTCTCCCCGAACGCCGGGCCCTCGGTGAACGGCCACTGCCCCAGCTCGCAGGTGTTCGTCTTGCCGACGATCACGGCACCGGCCGCCCGCAGCCGCCGTACCGCCTCCCCGTCCTGTGCGACCGGCGGAAAGTCGCCGCGGCAGCCGAACGCGGTCGGCTCGCCCGCCACGTCCATGTCGTCCTTCACCGCCACCGGCACCCCGAGCAGCGGGAGCCGCGCCCCGCCGGCCAACTCCCGGTCGGCGGCGTCCGCTTCGGCGAGCGCCGCCTCGGCGCGTACGACCCGGAAGGCGTTCAGGGTCGGCTGGGTGGCCTCGATCCGGGCCAGGGCCTGCTCCACCAGCGCGCGGGAGGTCACCTCCCCGTCGGCGAGCGCGCGGACGGACTCCGCTAGGCCTGCGGCACGGTCTGGCGTCATGGGCGAAGCACCTCCGGGAGCACACTGTCTACCGAACGGTAACCTCCGGGTGGCCGGGGTCGTACAGGTTTCGCACAGGCGACATCCAGTCAAGTTGTATGCGGCGCCGTCGATCCTATGACCGGGTCGTGCCCCCGGCACGTCGTAGTGGGCGAAGAGAGGGAACGGATCCGTCAGGCAACCGGCGCGGAACCGTGCCCCTCCTATCTGTCGAGTGAGCCGTACCGGGACACGCGCCGCCCCCTCGTGCCGTGCCCTGCCCGCCCCACGCGCCGACAGGAGCCCCCGTTTGGACCGCACCGAGCCCCCGCCCTCGGCAGGCCCGTCCCGCCGCAGATTCATCGTGTACACGGTGGCCGCGACCACCCTGACGGTCGCGGCGCCGCTCGCCTGCACCACCTCGCCCGCGGAAGGCGCCGAGCCCGTCCGCACGGAGCCGGGCTCCGGCGTCCTGGTCACCGGCACCGACGAGGAGATGCTGGTCCTCGAGGTCACGGCGGACAACCACGTGGTCGTACGACTCCCTCGGGCCGAGGTCGGCCAGGGCATCACCACCGCCGTGGCCATGATGATCGCCGAGGAGCTGGACGCCCGCCTCGCCGACGTCCGCATCCCGCTCGCCGACGCCCGCACCAAGGGCAACCAGTACACCGGCGGGTCCAGTTCGGTGAGTTCGCTGTACGGCCCGGCCCGGCAGCTCGCCGCCACAGCCCGGGCCAGGCTGGTGACCGCGGCCGCCCGCCACTGGCGCCTGCCCGCCTGGTCCCTGCGCACCCGGGACACCATGGTCGTCGCCCCGGACGGGCGCACCGCCACCTTCGGCTCGCTGACCGAGAGCGCCTCCCGGATCCGCCACCCCTCCGTGTCCAGCCGGCCCAAGCCGGCCTCCCGGCACCGGGTGGTCGGCCGGCCGACGACCAGGATCGACGCGCGGGACATCGTCACCGGACGCGCGAAGTACGCCGGGGACCTGGCGGTCGCCGGCGCCAAGCCCACGGTGGTGGCCCGGCCGCCGACGATCCGGGGCAGGCTCGTCTCGGTCGACGACCGGGCCGCCCGCGCCCTGCCGGGCGTCCACGCGGTCGTCCGGCTGCCCGGCGGGGTCGCCGTCGTCGCGGACACGTTCCACCACGCCTTCCGCGCCCGGGACGCCCTGCGCCTCACCTGGGCGCCGGGTCCGCTCGCCGGGCTGTCGGACGACCGGATACGCGCCCGGCTGAAGGCCGCCGTGCCCCGGTTCGGCGCGCCGCCGCACGGTTCGACGCAGGTGTCCGGCGAGTTCGCGTTCGCCTTCGTCAGCCATGCCCCGATGGAGGTGCTCACGGCGGTGGCGGACGTCCGGGCCGACCGCGCGGAACTGTGGTTCTCCTCCCAGACCCCCATGGAGGCGCGGGACGCCGTCGCCGCGGCGGTCGGACTGCGCCCGTCGGCGGTCCGGGTCCATGTCGTGCGCGCCGGCGGTTCGTTCGGCCGCCGGCTGAACTTCGACGCGGCGATCGAGGCGGCGCTCGTCTCCAAGGCGGCCCGCCGCCCGGTGAAGCTGATGTGGAGCCGTGGCGACGACATACGGCACAGTCGCATGCGTCCCGCCGACCACCACCGGATCCGGGCCAGCGTGGCGGGGGGCCGGGTGGTGGCCTTCGAGCAGATGACGGCCTCGGTGTCGGAGTCGTACGACGACACGGGCCTGTCCCCGCAGGGCGGAGTGCTGGCGTCCGCTCCGCTGCCCAGCGGCTCGGGCCTGTACAACTTCGGCCGGGTGTCCGGCGATTCGGGCGGCATCGAGCTGGCCGTGCCGCTCGGCGCCTGGCGCTCGGTGGACTCCGGGACCGTGCGCACCGCGCAGGAGATCGTCGTGGACGAGATCGCCCGCAGCCTCGGCCAGGACCCGGTGGCCTTCCGCCGGACCACCCTGCGGAGCAAGGCGGTCAGGACGGTCCTCGACAAGGTGGCGAGCGCTGGTGAGTGGGGCCGCCCGATGCCCGACGGCACCGCCCAGGGTGTCGCCGTGCACGAGGAGTACGGCTCCCGCGTGGCCTGCCTCGCCGAGATCGACGCGAGGGACCCGAAGAACCCCCGGGTGACCAAGGTGGTGATGGCCGCCGACGTCGGCACCGCCGTCAACCCCCGAGGCCTGGAGGCCCAGTTGATGGGCGCCGCGACCGACGGAATCTCCGTGGTCCTGCAGGCGGGTCTGCACATCGACCGGGGCGCCGTACGCGAGGGCAGCTTCGCCGACTTCCGCTACGCCCGCCAGCGCAACGCCCCGCTGGTCTTCGAGGCCCACATCCTCCCCTCGACCGGGGAACCGGGCGGCGCCGGCGAACTCGGTGTCCCGGCGGCATCGGGAGCGGTCGCCAACGCCTACGCCCGCGCGACCGGCACCGTACCCCGCAGTTTCCCGCTCACGTTCTGACCGACGACCCGAAGGCACCCATGCGTTCGTACTCCTTCACCCTCAACGGCAGACCGGTGACCGTACAGGCCCCCGGCGACATGCCCCTGCTGTGGGTCCTGCGCGACCTCCTCGGCGTCACCGGTCCCAAGTACGGCTGCGGAGTGGGCGTGTGCCGCGCCTGCACCAGCCACCTGGACGGCGCCGAGATCCAGCCCTGCGTGGTTCCGCTCGCCGACTGCGCGAACCGCGCCGTCACCACCATCGAGGGCCTCGCCGACGGCGACACCCTCCACCCCGTCCAACAGGCCTGGCTGGCCTGCGACGTGGCCCAGTGCGGCTTCTGCCAGCCGGGCCAGATCATGGCCGCCGCAGCCCTCCTCGAACGCACCCCCCACCCCACGGACACCGACATCGACGCCATCGAGAACATCTGCCGCTGCGGCACGTACGCGCGCATCCGGGAGGCGATCAAGAAGGCGGCGGAGAGCGGGGCCGAGGGCTCGGGGAAGCCGGGGCCCCACAGGGGCTGACGGACCGCTCGTTCCGGCGTCCGGCCCGTGTGAGGGTTCCATGGAGGTTACAGTTATCTCTTGTGTGCCACGTCACAGGGAGGTGCTCATCAGGTAGCCGGCACCTCCTGGGCACACAGGGACACCGCGGCAGATCCGGGGGGATTAGTGCGTGAGATGGTGAAGGGGTCGAACGTGACGCTGTCGACCCTGAGCGAGAGCGTGGGTTCGGTGATCGTCGGGCTGCGCTGGATCAGTCCGAGCGGCGAAGGTGACGCCGACGTGTCGGTGCTGTTGCTGGGCCCGGACGGGAAGGTCCGAAGCGACGCCGACTTCTACTTCTACAACAACCCCGTCGCAGCCGACGGAAGTGTGCAACTGCTGGGCAAGGCACCGACGGACGGCGGTGACGAGGACCGCATCGGGTTCGACCTGACCGCGGTCCCGGAAGACGTCGACAGGATGGTGGTCGCCGCGAGTCGGTACGGCGACGCCCGCTTCGGAGAACTGGAGGACCTGACCCTCACGTTGTCCGACGCGACAGGTGAGGGGCTCCTCCGGTTCGCGATCGATGACGTCGACTCGGTGAGCGCGGTCATCTTCGGCGAGCTGTATCGCCGCGACGGAGAGTGGAAGTTCCGCGCGGTCGGGCAGGGTTACGCCGAGGGCCTTGCGGGCCTCGCGACGGACTTCGGTGTCGACATCGAGGACGACGCGGCGTCCGGGTCCGCACTGGACGAACCGGACGGAGAGGAACAGTCGGCGGCCGATGGCGTGCCCGCGGTGGAGGCCGGGCCGGTGTTGAACGCGGTCCCCTCTCCTCGCCGGTCGGAGGACGAGACCGAATCGGCCAGGCGGACGGCGCGGCCTCGTACAGCCAAGAAAAAGATCACGCTGCCGAAGACGACCAGGAAGTCCCTCGCCGAGAACGAGTCCTGGAGGGAGGCGAGGCTCTTCCCCGTCTCGGCCCTCAAGAGCGACCGGGACCGTGAGATGCGCGCGACCTCGGTGCTGCTGTCGGTGATGGCTCAGGTGCCCGAGTTCGGCAGGAGGCTGACCGCCGCCTTCGGAGCGCCGGCCGGCCGAATGGAGTCGTTCACCGAGGTTTCTCTGCCTCACGGAGACTCACCGCGGCGTCCCGACGGAGTCATCCGGGTCGAGCGGGCCGGCAAGTTGTGGACGGCCCTGGTGGAGACGAAGACGAACGGCAACGCCCTCAGGGCCGAGCAGGTGCAGGCGTACATGGACATTGCAGCGCGCCGCGGCTACGAGGCCGTGATCACGCTGTCCAACGACGTCGAGCTGGAAGGCAGCCAGCTGGTCGAGGTCAGGATCGACGGGCGGCGCAAGCACAAGGTGGCGCTCCGGCACCTGTCCTGGGCGGAAGTCGCCTACCAGGCCCAGGTTCTGATCCGGCATGAGGGAGTCGGCAACGCGGCGCACGCCTGGCTGCTCCAGGAACTGCTGCAGTACCTGCAGCATGAGAACTCCGGCTGCCATGGCTTCCAGAACATGGGGCCCGCATGGGTCCCCGTGCGCAACGGCATCGATGACGAGACGCTGTGCCAGGGAGACCCCCGGGCGCTCGAGGTGGTGGAGAGCTGGGAGCGGCTGATCCGTCAGGTGTGCCTACGCCTCGGCGGTGAACTCGGCCGGAAGGTCCTGCCCGTGCAGAGAGGGAAGCGAGGCCGTGATCCCAGGGAACGCCGCACCGCACAGGCCGACCAACTGTGCCTCGAGGGAAGGCTGCTGGCCGAACTGCGCATCGAGGGCACCCCTGGGGTGCTCGCGGTCGGCGCGGACCTCCGCACGGGCAAGTTGCGTGTTGCCATGGAGATCCAGGCGCCCGAACAGGGGTACCCGCTCACGTGGGTCAAACGGCTCGTCCGGCGCCTGTCCGAAGCGCCCGCCGACCTGCACATCGAAACGCTGGTGGAGGACGAGACGGGTGGCCCGCGCGGCACACTGGAACGCCTTCGTCCCGAACCGGCGGACCTGCTGCCGAAGGCCGGCGGTCCCCGGATCACCGGTTTCCGCCTGTCCCTGTTCAAGGGCATGGGCAGCGGTCGCGGCAACGCCGAATCCGGCTTCATCCGCAGCGTGGACGACGCCGTGCAGCGTTTCTACGCGCAGGTGTTCGTCCATCTCGACCAGGCGCCTGTCCGACGGACACCGGCCAAGGAGCCGACGCCGGCTGACTGAGGCACCTCGCCGGGCGGCCACCCAGCCGGATGGCCGCTCAGCGCGCCAGCAACCGCCTCACCCAGTCCAGTCGTGCCGCCCGTGCCGCCCGGGACAGGGACGCCTGGGGGGTGAAGGCGTCGAAGCCGTGGAAGCCGCCCGGCCAGACGTGGAGTTCGGCCACGCCGCCGGACTGCCAGATGCGGGAGGCGTAGTCGACGACCTCGTCCCGGAAGGTCTCCGCGGAGCCGACGTCGAGGAAGGCCGGGGGCAGGCCGGAGAGGTCCCTCGCGCGGGCGGGCGCGGCGTAGGGGGAGACGTCGGGGCCGCCCCGGCGCTCGCCGAGCAGTGCCGTCCAGCCGGTCTCGTTGGCGGTGTGGTCCCAGACGCCGACGCCCGCCATCTGGTGGCTGGAGAAGGTGTCGTTGCGGTCGTCGAGCATCGGGCACATCAGGAGCTGACCGATGACCGGCGGCCCCTGGCGGTCCCGCAGGAGGAGGGCGAGCGCGGCGGTGAGGCCGCCGCCCGCGCTGGTGCCCGCGAGCACGATCCGGTCCGGGGCGCCGCCGATCTCCTTCGCGTGTCCGGCCGTCCACACCAGGCCGGCGTACACGTCGTCGATCGGGGCCGGGTGCGGGTTTTCGGGCGCGAGGCGGTACTCCACCGACACGACGACCGCGCCCACCTCGCGCGCCCAGGCCAGCGGCCCGTCCACGCCGGCCCGGTTGTTGCCGAGGACCATGCCGCCGCCGTGGACGTGGTAGATCACCGGCAGCGGGGTGGCGGGGTCGGCGCCGGTGGGGCGGCAGATGAGGAGGGAGATGTCCGGGGCTCCCTGTGGGCCCGGCACCGTACGGTCCTCCACCTCGAACGCCCCGCCCATCGTGAGGTCGAGCAGTTCCAGCAGCTCGACGCCCGCGCCCTGCCGGGCGGTGGGGATCTCGTCGGGCGCGAGCCCGGGCGACATCACGTCCTTGACCGGCTCCAGCGCGGCGGCGAGCTCCGGGTCGAACGGGGGCGGGGGAGGGTTGGGGGCCATGGCTTCCTCACCTTCACTCATGCGCTTCGGGTCACCGCTCGGGCGGCGCCGGCGACCGGCGGCGGCTCCTTACGGCCATGATCCGCCTACCCCGAGAAGCCCGGAGGCCGACGGGTGGCAAGACCCGTCCGCCGGATGGCGGGTGCCCCGGGCCGGGCGCGCCTCACCCGGGGCGCCGTGGCGGGCCGCGGCGGAAGTGGGGCAGCTCGGGGCGAGCGGCCGTCCCGCGGCCGGGCCGGGCCTCCGAGCGGAGGGAGCGGTTCGCGGCTCCGGGCGTGGAGCGGTCGGCCGGGCTCGACCGAGCGGGACGCGGAAGGGGGCCGGAGCCCGGCTGGGCTCCGGCCCCCTTCGGGGTCGCTGTGGCTCAGGCGGCCGCGGTCTCGCCGACGTTGCCGTGCAGGCGGGCGACGACCTCGGTCAGCTGGGCGGCGACCTCGGCGTCGTCGACCGGGTGGGTCTCGGCGAAGCGGGTCACGGAGCCCGGGATCGACAGCTTGATGTCCTCGATCACCTTGCCGCCGGCGATGCCCACGGCCTTGCGGGTGTCGTCCTGCGCCCAGACGCCGCCGTACTGGCCGAAGGCGGTGCCGATCACGGCGACGGGCTTGCCGCCGAAGGCGCCGGCGCCGTACGGGCGGGACAGCCAGTCGATGGCGTTCTTCAGGACGGCCGGGATGGTGCCGTTGTACTCGGGGGAGAAGAGCAGGAACGCGTCGGCGGCCTGGGCGGCCTCACGCAGCTTGGCGGCGGTGGCCGGGACGCTGCCCTCGACGTCGATGTCCTCGTTGTAGAAGGGAACCTCGGCCAGGCCCTCGAAGAGCACGACCTCGGCGCCCTCGGGCGCGAGCTTCACGGCCGCCTCGGCGAGCTGGCGGTTGTGCGAACCGGAGCGGAGGCTGCCGACGAGCGCGAGGATACGAACAGACATGGGGGTACTCCAAGGGGGCTGAAACATCGCCGTTACGATCCGGACCGAGGTCCGCTTAGATTTTCTACCAGGGTAACCGGACCGCGGTCCAGTTTTGTTCCCGATGCTTTACGCTGTCTTCATGTCCAGCGCCCTGCCGCCCTTCCCGAAACCTCAGGAGTCCCTCGACACGCCCCAGCTGCTGGAGGTCGGCGCGGCTCCCGAGGAACCGTGCCTGCGCGCCGACGCCGCCCGCAACCGGGCCAGGCTGCTGGAGGCCGCCGCCCGGCTGATCGCGGAGCACGGGGTGGCCGGGGTGACGATGGAGGCGGTGGCCGCGGCGGCCCAGGTCGGCAAGGGCACGGTGTTCCGCCGGTTCGGCGACCGCACCGGGCTGCTGATGGCGCTGCTGGACCACTCGGGCAGGCAGCTGCAGGCCGACTTCCTCGGCGGACCGCCGCCGCTGGGTCCCGGGGCGCCGGCCCTTGACCGGCTGCGGGCGTTCGGCGTCGCGGTGCTCTACCGCTCGGCCGAGCAGCTGGACCTGCAGCTGGCCGCCCAGCCGGAGCCGGACCGCAGGTTCTCCCATCCGGCGGTCGGGGCGCTGCGCACCCACGTCACCATGCTGCTGCGGCGGATCGTGCCGGACGCCGACTGCGAGCTGCTCTCGCAGACCCTGATGGCGTCGCTCGACCCCGCCCTGATCCACCATCTGACCCGGCAGTGCGGCATGCCCATGGAGCGGCTGGAGGCCGGCTGGATCGACCTCGTCGCCCGTGTGACGTGCACGGAGCGGCCCCGTTGAGAACCGTTCAGCCGTCGTGGGCGGCGAACATGTCGAGCAGGCCCTGCGGGGCGTCGGCGCGGAACAGCATCGCCCCGCCGCGCGCGGACTCGGCGGCCGACGCCTCGCCGCGCGGGAACAGCCTCTCCTCGTAGGCGGCCAGCGCGGCCTCGGTGTCCCCGGGGTGCGCGGCGAGCGCGAGGCCCAGTTCGGCGCCGTCGAGCAGCGCGAGGTTGGCGCCCTCGCCCGCGAACGGGGACATCAGGTGCGCGGCGTCGCCGACCAGCGTGACCCCGGGGACCCGGTCCCAGCGGTGCCCGACCGGCAGGGCGTGGATCCGCCGCGGCACCAGTGCGCCGTCCGCGTCCTCGACCAGCGCCCGCAGGCTCTCGTGCCAGCCGTCGAACTCCTTCAGCACTGCCGCCGCGGCCGCCTCCGTGTCGCTGAAGTCGATGCCGTCCAGCCAGTCCTCCGGCGCCTCGACGGCGGCGTAGACGTGCAGGCTGCCGTCGGACTCGCGGTGTGCGAGGAAGCCCCGGCCCGCACCGAGCGCGAACAGCATGCCGCCGCCGACCACCCGCGCGCTGCCGGGATGGCGCGCATCGGCGTCCAGCAGGTCCACCTCGACGAACGAGACGCCGGTGTACGCCGGTTCGGCGGCCGAGAGCAGCGGGCGGACGCGGGACCAGGCGCCGTCCGCGCCGACCAGCACTGCGGTGGTGAAGGCGCTGCCGTCCGCGAGCGTCACCTCGTGCCGGCCGTCGCCGAGCGGGCGCGCGCCGGTCGCCTTCACGCCCCAGCGCACGGTGCCCTCGGGCAGGGCGGCCAGCAGCAGGTCGCGCAGCTCGCCGCGGTCGATCTCCGGGCGCCCGCCGGTGCCGTCGTCGGACTCCTCCAGGCGGACGGCACCGTCCTGGTCGAGGACCCGCAGGGCCTGGCCGCCCGCATGGACCCGGGCCAGGAACTCCTCGTGCAGGCCGGCCGCGCGCAGCGCCTCCTGGCCGGAGTCGTCATGGATGTCGAGCATGCCGCCCTGCGTGCGCGCGGCCGGCGAGGCGTCCAGGTCGAACACGGCCGCCTCGATGCCGTGCACGTGCAGCACCCGGGCGAGCGCGAGCCCGCCGAGTCCGGCGCCGATGACGGCGATGTCGTGGTGGGGAAGGGTCATGGTGGGGCCTCCTGAGGCCGTGAGGTGGATCAGTCGGGTACGGCGGTGCGCTCGATGCCGGTGATCAGTGCCTGGAAGGCCCAGGACAGCCGGGCCTCGGGGGCACCGGACAGCAGGTCGCCGGCGGTGGCGGCGATGTGCGGGTGAGTGTCCTCGGACGCCCCGCGCAGGGCACGGTCCAGGGCCTGCCAGTCGCTCCCGGACTCCTCCCCGGCGTGCTCGGCGGCGGTCGCGGTGGCGTGCTGCAGCAGCAGGTCGACGCCCCACGCCGCACGCTCGCGGGGCACACCGCCCTCGGCCAGCAGGGCCAGCAGCGTCTCGATCAGGTTCAGGTAGTGCGGGCCGCTCGGCCGGGCGGTCAGCGCCGAGCGGGCGAGACTCGGGTGCTCCAGGAGCATCCGGGTGCAGGCGGTGAGCACCTGCTCCAGCCGCTCCCGCCAGGTGCCCTCGGCCGGGGCGGGCCCGATCGTGCCGAGCAGCTCGTCCAGGACGGCCGCGTGCAGCTCGTCGGTGTTGCGGACGTAGACGTAGAGCGAGGCGGGACCCGTGTCGAGCTCCTGCGCCAGCCGTCGCATGGTCACCTTGCGCATGCCCTCCGCGCGCAGGATCGCCACCGCGGCGGCGACGATGCCCGCGCGGGTGAGAGCGGGCTTGGCGGGGCGTTCGCGACGGGAGCGGGGGGATGCTGTCATGCCTCCACAGTAACGAACATGTTCGTCGCGAACAAGTTCGAAACGAACGTGTTCGCCGTCGATTCTGTGAGCCGTCGATTTCGTTCAGTGATGAACCACGATCCCCCGCCCGCTCGGGCCCCTCACCCTTCTGCCAAGATGCGTTCTGTGATGGTGCAGATACCGAACACGCCCCCGTCCGTGGCGCCCGCATCGCACTCCATGCCCACGAGTGCCGATGTGGCCCGGCTGGCCGGCGTCTCGCGCGCGACCGTCTCCTACGTCCTCAACAACACCAGCGCCGTACGGATCAGCGAGCCGACGCGCCGCCGTGTCCACGAGGCCGCGCGGGAACTGGGATACGTGCCCCACGCGGCCGCCCGCAGCCTGCGCGCCGGACACAGCCGCATGGTCCTGATGCCCGCCCCGACCATCCCGGTGGGCCCCCTCTACAGCCGTTTCCTCAGCGAACTCCAGTCGGACCTCGGCCGCCTCGACTACACGGTCGTGCAGTACGGCACCGTCGGCCTCCAGGGGGACGAAGCCGCCCGAGCCTGGGCCGAGTTGCGTCCCGTCGCCGTCCTGGTGCCGGGCACGGGGCTCGGCCCGCAGGGCGTCGCCGTCCTCAAGCGGTCCGGCGCCCGGGCCGTGGTGACCCTCGGCCCCGAGCACGTCGAGGGTGCGCACGCCCTGCTCATGGACCACGAGGCGGTCGGCCACTGCGCGGCTGCCCATCTGCATGCCGGAGGCCGGCGCCGCATCGGCGTCGTCGTACCCGAGGAGCCGGGCCTGGAGGCCTTCTCGCGGCCCCGGCTCACCGGGGTGCGCGAGGCCCTGCGCGGCACGGACGCGACGGTGACCCCGCTGCCGCTCGCGTACACGGAGCAGGCAGCCGCCGAACTGGCCTCCAAGTGGCCGGAGTCGGGCCTCGACGCGGTGTTCGCCTACAACGACGAGTACGCGATGCTGCTGATGCGCGCCCTGCAGGACGAGGGCGTGCGCATCCCCGAGGACGTCGCCGTCGTCGGCGCCGACGACCTGATGCTCGGCCGGCTGCTGCGGCCCCGGCTCAGCACCGTCCACATCGAACTGCCCTCCGGGCGCGACCTCGCGGAACTGGTCGACCACGCGGTGCGCGATCCCGGCGGCGAGCCCGAGGTCCGCAGGGTGCTGGGCGCCTCGCTCGTGCGGCGCGAGTCCAGCTGACCCGGCAACCCGCCGAAACACAGCGCCCATTGGAGACGAGTGCCGGGACCGGGGGGTGGAGCCCCGCCGGCGGTTACTCGAAAGAGCCCCCCCCTGGCGCCCCACCCCGCCCTGCTCCCCCC
>NZ_JBWKFL010000013.1:25969-95101 GCF_056434305.1 Streptomyces sp. NPDC044061
TTTGGGCGCCTTGTTTGTGCGGCGGGGGTCAAGTTAACCGGGAACCCCCCAAAAACACAGCTCCCGTTGGAGACGATTGCCCCCCGCGGCGTGAAATCCCCCGCGGGCGGCACCGACGAGGACCTCCACCGGCCGGCCGCACCTGCCGGCGCCGTACCCCTTCCGGGCGTTACTCGCCCTGCGCCTCCTGGGCGGCGATGCTCTTGCGGACCTCGTCCATGTCCAGCTTCCGGGCCTGCCCGATGACGTCCGTGAGGGCCGCCTCCGGCAGCGCGCCCGGCTGGGCGAAGACCGCCACCTGGTCCCGGACGATCATCAGCGTCGGGATCGACTGGATGCCGAAGGCCTGGGCCAGCTCCGGCTGGGCCTCGGTGTCCACCTTGCCGAACACCAGGTCCGGGTTCTCCTCGGCGGCCTTGTCGTACACGGGCGCGAACTGACGGCACGGCCCGCACCAGGACGCCCAGAAGTCGATGAGAACGAACTCGTTCTCGGTGACCGTCTGGTCGAAGTTCTCCTTGGTCAGCTCCACGGTGCTGCTCATGGCGTGATTCCCTCATTCCTGGTGTGGGGGTTGTGCCGACGGCGGAAACACGCCGACCGGGTCGCCTATTCCATGCGTGTACCGTGCCTGTTCCGTTCGTGCACGGTCGTATCCGGCGCGCGTACCCGTGTGGCCCCCGCGGCAACCACCCACCAGACTGACTCCATGACGGAAACGGAATCCATCGCGTACGACGTCGTGGTGCTCGGGGCCGGGCCCGTGGGGGAGAACGTCGCCGACCGCACCCGCGCGGCCGGCCTCACCACCGCGGTCGTGGAGAGCGAGCTGGTCGGCGGCGAGTGCTCGTACTGGGCCTGCATGCCCAGCAAGGCGCTGCTCAGGCCCGTGATCGCCCAGGCCGACGCCCGCCGCCTGCCCGGCCTGAGCCAGGCGGTCCAGGGCCCCCTCGACACGCCCGCCGTCCTCGCCCGCCGGGACACCTACACCTCGCACTGGCAGGACGACGGCCAGGTCGGCTGGCTCGACGGCATCGGCGCCGACCTGTACCGCGGTCGCGGCCGCCTCGCCGGCCCCCGCACGGTCACCGTGACCGCCCCCGACGGCACCGTGACCACCCTGACCGCCCGGCACGCCGTCGCCGTCAGCACCGGCACCCGCGCCCAGCTGCCCGACCTGCCCGGACTGGCCGAGGTCAGGCCCTGGACCAGCCGCGAGGCCACCAGCGGCAAGGCCGCCCCGGGCAGGCTGATCGTCGTAGGCGGCGGCGTCGTCGCCACCGAGATGGCCACCGCCTGGCAGGCCCTCGGCTCGCGGGTCACCCTGCTGGTGCGTGGCAAGGGCCTGCTCAACCGCATGGAGCCGTTCGCCGGGGAACTGGTCGCCGAGGCCCTCACCGAGGCCGGCGTCGACGTCCGCACCGGCACCTCCGTGGAGTCCGTCAGCCGCGAGAACGGCACCGTCGTGGCCGTCACCGGCACCGGCGACCGCATCGAGGGTGACGAGATCCTCTTCGCCACCGGCCGGGTCCCGCACACCGACGACATCGGCCTGGACACCGTCGGCCTGGAACCGGGCTCCTGGCTGGACGTCGACGACAGCCTGCGGGTCACCGGCACCGACTGGCTGTACGCGGTCGGCGACGTCAACCACCGCGCGCTGCTGACCCACCAGGGCAAGTACCAGGCCCGCATCGCGGGCGCCGCCATCGCCGCCCGGGCGGCCGGCGGTTCCCTGCCGGACGAGCCCTGGGGCGCGCACGAGGCCACCGCCGATCACGACGCCGTACCCCAGGTCGTCTTCACCGAACCCGAGGCCGCCGCGATCGGCCTCTCGCTCGCCGAGGCCGAACAGGCCGGGCACCGGGTGCGCGCCGTCGACGTCGAGTTCTCCTCCGTCGCCGGGGCCGGTCTGTACGGCGACGGCTACAAGGGCCGCGCCCGCATGGTGGTCGACCTCGACGAGGAGATCCTGCGCGGGGTCACCTTCGTCGGCCCCGGCGTCGGCGAACTGATCCACTCCGCCACCGTCGCGGTCGTCGGCCGCGTCCCGGTCGGCCGCCTGTGGCACGCCGTCCCGTCGTACCCGACGCTGAGCGAGGTGTGGCTGCGGCTGCTGGAGGCCTACCGGGACAACTGAGCGTACGGTCAAGGCAGTTCGAAGCCGAGCGCCTCGGCGGCCGCCGCCGGTGTCGGCTGTGCCCACAGCGCCGCCACCGCCTCGTTCGTGGACAGGGAGCGGAGTTCCGCGCGGTCGAGATAGAGGGTGCCGTCGAGGTGGTCCGTCTCGTGCTGCACGATACGGGCGGGCCAGCCGGTGAACACCTCGTCCAGCGCGCGGCCGTGCTCGTCCTCGCCGCGCAGCCGCACCTCTGCGTGCCGGGCCACCACGGCCTGCCAGCCCGGCACGCTCAGGCAGCCCTCGAAGAACGCGGCACGGGCGCTGCCGACGGGCTCGTACGACGGGTTGACCAGCACCCGGAACGGCTGGGGCACCCGGCCCCTGGCCAGCGCCACCTCCTCGGGCGCCGGAGCAGGGTCCTCGATGACCGCGATCCGCAGCGGGACACCGACCTGCGGGGCGGCGAGGCCCACGCCCGGCGCCGCGTGCATCGTGACGCGCAGGGCCTCGACGAAGCGCTCCAGCAGGGCGGGGGCGAGCTGGCCGTCATAGGGTTCGCCACCGCGCCGCAGGACCGGCTGTCCGGCCGCGACGATGGGCAAGGGGCCGCCGGCGGCGAGAAGTTCCTCGACCCGCTCGGCGAGAGACGCGCGATCACTGGGAGGTGCCATCGCGTCAGAATGCCATGCCCACCTACCCCTTCGTATGGCACAGCTCACCAACACCCCGGGGAACCCGGTGCCCCGTCGGCCCGACGTCTGGACCGACACCGCTCGAGACCGAGTCCCCCGGAGAAGCCCGCCGATGCCCACCGCCCCCTCGACCACCACGGACGAGGCACCCGCCCCGGCCCCCTCCCCGAGCCGCTGGGCCCCGCTGCGCCCCCTCGTGCTGCGCCTGCACTTCTACGCCGGCCTGCTCGTCGCCCCCTTCCTGCTGATCGCCGCCGTCACCGGACTGCTGTACGCGGGCTCCTTCCAGGCCGAGCAGATCGTCTACGGCCATGAATTGACCGTGCCCGCCGGGAAGCGGGCGCTGCCCCTCTCCGCCCAGGTCGCCGCCGCCCGTGAGGCCCACCCCGAGGGCACGGTCTCGGCGGTACGGCCGGCGCCCGAACCCGGCACGACCACCAGAGTGCTGCTCTCCGGCGTCGAGGGCGTCGACCCCGACCACACCCTCGCCGTGTTCGTGGACCCCGGCACCGCGAAGGTGCGCGGGGCCCTCGAACAGTACGGCTCCACCGGCGCGCTGCCGCTGCGCACCTGGATCGACGAACTCCACCGCGACCTGCACCTCGGCGACACCGGCCGGCTCTACAGCGAGCTGGCGGCCAGCTGGCTGTGGGTGATCGCGGGCGGCGGCCTGGTGCTGTGGTTCTCCCGTCGGCGCGCCCTGCGGAAGGTGCGCGGAACCAGCGGGCGGCGCCGCACGCTCGGTCTGCACGGCACGGTCGGCGTCTGGACCGCCGCCGGGTTCCTGTTCCTCTCGGCGACCGGTCTGACCTGGTCGACGTACGCGGGCGCGAACATCGACGAACTGCGCACCTCGCTCGGTCAGGCGACGCCGTCCGTCTCGGCGGCCGCGCCCGGCGGCGAGCACGCGGAACACGACGCGGCGGCCGGCACCGGCGGGAACGCCGGGCACGGGGTCGGCCTCGACCAGGTGCTCGCCGCGGCCCGTGCGAAGGGGCTCGGCGACCCCGTGGAGATCGTGCCGCCCGCCGACGCGCAGAGCGTCTACGTCGTCAAGCAGGTCCAGCGCAGCTGGCCCGAGAAGCAGGACTCCGTCGCCGTCGACCCCGCCACCGGCGAGGTGACCGACGAACTGCGGTTCGCCGACTACCCGGTACTCGCCAAGCTCACCCGCTGGGGCATCGACCTGCACACCGGCGTCCTCTTCGGGCTCGTCAACCAGATCGCCCTCGCCCTGCTCGCGCTCGCCCTGATCCTGCTCGTCGTGTGGGGCTACCGCATGTGGTGGCAGCGCGGCCGCGGCTCCGCCTTCGGCCGGCCGGTCCCGCGCGGCGTCTGGGCGCAGGTGCCGCCCCACATCCTCGTACCGGCGCTCGCGGCGATCGCCGTGCTCGGCTACTTCGTGCCGCTGCTCGGCATCCCGTCGGCAGCCTTCGTCGCCGTCGACGTCGTCCTCGGCGAGATCGCGCACCGGCGCGGGCGCCGCGGGTACGGGAGCGCGGCCGACGTGAAGTAGCGTGGTCCGACACGCCGATGCCACAGCGGCGAGTGACCCGAGGGCGCGGGGGAGGCCAACCCGGCCACGGCAGAAGGAGAGTGACGGGACGTGACGCGTGCAGCCGGCCGGGCCCGGCGGCGCGGGCAGGGGGAGCTGGAGGGCCAGGCCCTCGGCGCGCTGCGCGAGGCGGACGGACCGGTCACCGCCGCCTGGGTGCAGGAGCGCCTCGGCGGCGACCTCGCCTACACCACCGTCGTCACCATCCTCACCCGGCTGCTCGCCAAGGACGTAGTCTCCCGCGAACGGCAGGGCCGCTCCTTCCTGTGGACGCCCACCGCCGACGTGCCCCGGCTCGCCGCCCTGCGCATGCGCCGCCTGCTGGACGGCGAACGGGACCGCGAGGCCGTCCTGGCCAGCTTCGTCACCGCCCTGCCGCCCGGTGACGAACAGGTCCTGCGGGCCCTGCTGGAGGCGGCGGACACCTCGGACACCCCGCGCACGCACGACGGCGGTACGGAAGACTGACCGCCCATGGGGGTCTTCGTCTTCCTGCCGCTGGTGCTGCCGCTGTCCGCCTGGCGGGCCCCACACGTGCGGCTCACTCCTGCGGGACGTCGTCCCCGCGTGCCGCTCACTCCCGCGGCAAGTCACCCGCCAGCGCCGAGGCGATCCGCAGGTGCTGTTCCGCCTCGTCGTGCCGTGCCTGCCGCTGCAGCGTGCGGCCCAGCATCAGCCGGGCGTAGTGCTCCACCGGGTCGCGCTCCACGATGAACCGCAACTCGGCCTCCGCGCGCCGCAGTTGGGCCGAGTGGTAGTAGGCGCGGGCCAGCAGCAGCCGGGGTCCGGTCTGCTCCGGCACCTCATCGACCAGCCCGGTCAGCACGCGCGCCGCGCCCGCGTAGTCCTTGGCGTCGAAGAACAGTCGCGCGCGCTCCCAGCGCTCGGCCGGGCTGCCCTGGTCGTAGTACGTGGTCGTGCTCTGCGTCTTCACTCGTGACCTCCTTCGACGGCCACAACGGAACGCAGTTGTTCAATATTCCACTACTTTGCAGATGGGTTCGCGGCGGCCGGATCCAGGGGCACGTCCAGCAGCGTCGTGAGGTCGCGGGTCAGCTCGCGCGTCCGCGCGCCGTCCAGCCCGCCGAGCGGTTCGAGCAGCTGGGTCAGCAGGTCGTGGACGATGCCGATCGCCCGGCGGGTGGTCTCCCGGCCCTCCTCGGTGAGCGCCAGCTGTACCGCCCGGGGGTCGCGCGGATCCTTGGCGCGCTCCAGGAGCCCGGCGGACTCCAGGCTGCGGGCGAGCTTGGAGACGTACAGCGGCTCCAGGCCGGTGTGGTCTGCGAGGCGCCGCTGGCTGGGCCGCTCACCGGAACGCTGCATGCCGTACAGCGACGCCACCAGCGAGTACTGGGCGTGGGTGAGACCCAGCGGGGCCACCGCCCGGTCGACGGCGACCCGCCACTTCATGGACAGCCGCCACACCAGGAAACCCGGCGTGGCCCCTTCGGATGCCTTGCTCATGCCGAAAACCGTACATGGCTACTATGGCGGGCCGCCGGAGGGGGCAGCCGGTGACGGCGGCGGGTGCCGGTCGCCAGGTGTCAGGAACGGACGACCACCCGGTGCTCGGCGGTGAACGGCTTGCCCGCGACCAGCTCCGACTCCCGTCCGTCCGTACCGACCGGGAGTTCACCGATCAGCGTGACCCGGTGCAGCCGGCGCTCCACGTTCAGGTGCTCGATGTCGCGTGGGGCGAGGTGGGCGGTGGCCCGGTTGTCCCAGAACGCCACACTGCCCGCCTCCCAGCGGAAGCGGACGGTGTACTCCGGGCGCGTGATCTCCTCGTACAGGAGATTGAGGACGGCGCGGCTCTCGCTCGGGGTCACGTCCACGATGTGGCTGGTGAAGCCGGGATTGACGAAGAGCGCGCGCTCCCCGGTCTCGGGGTGGACCCGGACCACCGGGTGGACCGACACCAGCAGGTTGTCGTTGATGCGGCGGGCGTAGGCGCTCTCGCCCGTGGGCCGCTCGGCGCCGCCGTAACGGTGCTCGGCCCGCAGCGTGTCGACGAAGGCGCGCACCGGGGCGGACAGGCCCTCGTAGGCGGCTACCAGGTTGGTCCACTGGGTGTCGCCACCGAACTCGGGGACCGACCGTCGCCGCCCAGCGGCAGGTGGGCCACGTCGCCGGCCCCCGAGCGGCGCCCGCGCAGCACGCTGCCGCCCGCCGCGATCGCCGCGTCCACCACGTTGCCGACGAAGAGCTGCACCAGGTCCGAACGCCCCGCACCGGCGCCGAACAGCAGCTCCGCACGGGCCAGCGTCCGCGCGTGCCCGTCCACATGCACCGGCAGCCTGGTCGCGCCGCTCAGCACGCGCCGGACCGGCACGTCCCGCCAGCCGAGCGGCACGTGCTCGATCACCGTGCCCTGCTCGGCGTCCACCCAGCCGCCGGTCACGACGCCGAGACCGAGCACGGAACGCCCCGCCGCGTGGCGCCCGAGGAAGCCCGGCAGACGCCTGCCGATCTCCTCGAGCACCTGGCGCGGCCCGCCCGGATGCGGCAACCGCTGCTGCGCCGTGACCCGGCCCCGCAGATCGACCACGGCGAAGGTCATGTGCCGCAGGGCGATGTGCACCCCGCAGGCGACGTGGTGCCCGGTGTCGATGTCCACGGGCACCTGCGGCCGTCCGGCGCGCGGCGAGCCGACGCGCGGCGGCAGTTCGCGCAGCAGCCCGAGCCCGATCAGCTCCGTCGTGTGCCGTGACACCGCGGCCGGGCTGAGCCCGGTCCTGGCGGCGATCCGCGTGCGGGCCGTCGGCCCGTGCAGCAGCAGCGCTCGCAGGAGGACACCCGCTCCGCCGCCTTCGGCGGACAGCGGACCGGGCCGCGCGGGCGGTGCGACGAGCAGCGGCGGCCGGGTGGGATCGGAGAGTGCGGTCATCGGCTCCCTCGCTCGACAGCGGGACACTGGACGGCCGCCGGGCCGGTGCGGTTCAGCGGCGGCGGGGGTTCGCACAGTGCGGCGGTGCCGACGAAGTGACCATGCGCAGATGGTCGCAAGCCCGCCCCCGGCGGTCAACGGCGCCGGATCACCGGCGTACGTCGGTCCTGTGAAGCGAGCCGCCGGTTCGGGACATGCGGGTCCCGAATTAATTCAAAAAGTTGCTTTGTTGACCGGCTCCCGGCCGGAACGGAAGATGGATTCATGACCGGTCGACAGCGGATTCCCCAGCGCCCGCCTTCAGTGGCATGCCGCTGCCGGGTGACCGTGCCGGTCCGCGACGTCGCCCGGCGTTCGTGTTGTCGCTCCTGTCCGGGTTGCCGATAACCAGAGGCCGGCTCACGCGAGTTCGCCGCACCTGAGTGCGCGCAGCTGAGGGCGCAGCGCCTTGAGTGCGTGCCTTCCACTCCTGCGTGCCCCGTCTCTCCGGGCTGCCCGTTCCGGATCTCTTGCTCCTCCACCGATCCCGCCTTCTCGGCATTCCCTCCGCTTCCCGCCATTCCCTTTCTGCCATTCCCTTTCTGCCATTCCCTCCGGGAGAGACGTTGACCGTCACCGTGTCCTCGCATGCCGCGCCATCCACCACCGGAGGCATCGCGCCGCAGCGTTTCAAGCAGGCATTCCGCAGGTATCCCGCCGGGGTTGTCGTCGTCACCGCGGACGCCGGCCACGGGCCGGTCGGCTTCACCGCGACCTCGCTCACCTCGCTCTCCCTCGACCCGCCGCTGATCTCCTTCGCCATCGGCACCACGACCTCCTCCTGGCCCCACGTCGAGCGCGCCACCACCGCGGTGGTCAACTTCCTCGGCGCCGACCAGCAGGCACTGGCAACCACGTTCGCCACCAGCGGCATCGACCGTTTCGCGGCACCGACCGGGTGGCGGCGCCTGCCGGAGGGCGAGCCGGTCCTCGACGACGTGGCCGGATGGCTGCGGCTGGACATCGAGCGACTCGTCCCCGCCGGCGACCACAGGATCGTCATCGCCCGCGTCGTGGACTCCTGGCTGGACGAGGGGCGCAGCCCGCTCCTGTTCCTCGACGGCGCCTACCACACCCTCTGACCATCCGGTGCGGCCGGCCCTTTGCCTTCGCCCTGGACTCCGCCCGCGCTGACCGACGCCGCGCGGTGTCGGCGCCCGTCGAGCTGCCCCGACGAAAGGCGTCAGCTTCGGTCCGCCGGGAGCACATACAACCCGGGAAGGTTCACCACGATGGCCTCCTGGGTGCTGCGGGCGATGACGACCACGGCTTCCTCCGCGGGGTCCGGGTTCTCCTCCCGGTGCGGCACGAACGGCGGGACGAAGACGTAGTCGCCGGGCGAGGTGCGCAGCCGTACCTCCTCCGGCCCGCCACCCGAGTCGTCCAGGAAGACGAACTCGGGATGTCCGCTGACCACGTAGATGGCGGTCTCGGACGCACCGTGGTGGTGGTCGGAGGAGGAGGTCGCGGGAGCCACGTGGGTCTGCCCCATCCACACCTTCTCCGAACCGACGTTCCTGCCGCTGATCGCGGCGAACCTGCGCATGCCGCCGCTCTGGGCCGTGTCGCCGTCCAGGCGGTCCGCTCGGATGTGGTGCAGACGGACCCGCTGCGGTGCCGCCGGTGCTTCGTGAAGATGCGGGTGGAAGCCCTCACCAGGGGTCGTCGGCGACTCGCTCATGGTCCGGACGGTAGAGCGGCACCGAAAAGCCTGTCAAGGGCTTCCTTGCCCGCTTGACCTGGGGCAACGCGCCGACATCAGTCGGCTTGCGGTCACGTCACGCCGAGTGCTGGTACGCCGGGTAGGTCAGGTAGCCGTTGTCGCCGCCCTGGAAGTACGTGGTCTCGTCGGCGGGGGCGAGGGGGAGGCCGGTGCGCAGCCGCTCCACCAGGTCCGGGTTGGCGAGGAATGCACGCCCGAAGCTGATGAGGTCGGCTCCGAGGCCGAGCCAGTGGTCCGCGTCGGCGCGCCCGGTCTGCTTGGGGCCCATCGGCTGCACCGGGTTCATGACGAGGGTGCCCGGCCAGGCCCGACGCAGGCCGAGAAGGGTCTCCTCGTCGACGGTGGCCTCGAGATGGACGTAGGCCGGCCCGAGCCGGGACAGCTCGGTCAGCAGCGCGGTGTACAGCTCGGTGACATCGGTCTCCTCGATGCCGTGGAAGAGACCGCCCGGCGAGAGCCGGATACCGGTCCGGTCCGCGCCGACGGCCTCGGCTGTCGCGGCGGCGGCCTCCACGGCGAACCGGATCCGGTTGGTCACCGAGCCCCCGTAGCGGTCCGTGCGCAGGTTGGCGTTGGAGGAGAGGAACTGCGAGATCAGATAGCCGTTGGCGCCGTGCAGCTCCACTCCGTCGAAACCGGCGTCGACGGCACGGCGCGCGGCCTCGGCGTACGACCGGGCATGCTCCGGCACCTCGGCGGTGTCCAGGGCGCGCGGAGTGGGCGCGGGCTGGGGTCCGGTGGGGGTGAACACGTCGCCGACGGCGGGAACGGCCGAAGGGCCGACGGGCCGCATCCCGGTGGTGTCCGGGTGCGAGACCCGTCCACCGTGCATGATCTGGGCGAAGATCCGGCCGCCGTTGGCGTGCACCGCGTCGGTCACCTGGCGCCAGGAGGCCACCTGCTCGTCGGTGTGCAGCCCCGGAGTTCCCGGGTTGGACTGACCGATCAGGCTCGGCTGCACGCCCTCGCTGACGATCAGGCCGGCCGTGGCCCGCTGGGCGTAGTACCGCGCCATCGACGGCGTGGCCAGCCCGCCCGCGGCGGCCCGCACCCGTGTCATCGGTGCCATCACCACCCGGTTGGGCAGTGCCAGTTCGCCGAGCCGGTAGCCGGTGAAGAGCGTCGTCACGTCATGTCTCCTCAGTGATCCGTCGTGCCCGGATCCCGGGCACGGCGGTACGCTAAAACCTGACACTGACGTCAGATGCAAGGGTTGTGCTTCGGGTCACCACAGGAAGGTCGGCATGCGTATCGGGGATCTCGCGGCACGGGCCGGAGTCAGCGTCCGGTCCCTGCGCTACTACGAGGAACAGGGCCTGCTCACGAGCGTCCGCAGTGCCAGTGGGCAGCGGCAGTACACGGAGGAGCAGGTCGACCGGGTCACGTTCATCCAGCGGATGTACGGCGGGGGCCTTTCCAGCCGGACCATCGCCGAACTGCTCCCGTGCGTCGACTCGCCCAGTGAGGAGACGTCCGACGCCGCGCTGGAGCGGATGGCCGAGGAGCGCGACCGGCTCTCCGAGCACATCGCCGACCTCATCCGCACCAGGGAGGCCCTCGACGGGCTGATGGCCGCGAACCGGGCCCACCGCGAGCGCCTCAACTCGGCCGTGACCGGCTGAGGCGCTCGCGGACGGCTCCTCGGCAGGTACGGGCGCGTCAGAAGCGGGGCGCCTGCGGTGTGTTCCGCGGCGTCGGGACGATGCGCCGGTCGACGCCAGGGCTCCGGGGGGCGGACGGCTTGCAGGTGACGTCCTGTGCCGGGAGCCTGCCGTCGCTCAGGTAGGAGTTGACGGCGCGGTCGGCGCAGGCGCGCGGGTCCCCGGAGTAGACGCCGTGGCCCTCGCCGCCCTTGACGTACACCATGCGCGAGCCCTTCAGTGCGTGGTGCATGCCGAGCCCGCTGACCAGGGGAGTCTGCGGATCCCACTGGTTCTGCACGGTCAGCAGGCCGACGTTGTTGTCCACCGTCGTGACGGCCTCGGCCGGCTTGTCCCAGAACGCGCAGGGCGTGATGTTGGAGCCGAAGTCGCCGTAGAGCGGGTACTTGGCCTTGTCCCGGATCGCGTCACGCCGGTACTGCTCGGGGTCGCGCGGCCAGGCCGCGGTGTCGCCGCACACCACGGTCCAGAAGGCGGCGGATTCGTTGTCGGCGGGCGCCTGCGCGGCCGGAGCCGCGGACCGGCGCGGTCCCCGCCGGTCGTCCGCCACGGGGGAACGGCGGGCGGACGCGTGGCCGTCGGCGGCCCTCTTGAGGTCGACGACCGTCTCGGCCGCGTCCTTCGGGCTGAAGAACTCGGCGCGCAGGGTGGCGCGGATGTCGTCCCCGGTGAGCTTTTGGTCACCGTAGTCGACGGGAGAACGGTCGGCCCGGGCGATCAGGTCCCAGAACGTCTTTTTCACCTGTGCCGGGGTGTTGCCGAGCCGGTAGGTGCGGTGGCGCTGCGCGGTCCACTTCGTCCAGCGGGTGAACGCCGGTTCGGTGCCCTCGGCCCAGACCTGGATCATGCCGCGCCAGACGCGTGCGGGGTCGACCGCGCTGTCCAGCACGAAGCGATCGGTCCGCGCGGGGAACATCTGCGCGTAGACGGCACCGAGGTACGTGCCGTACGAATAGCCCAGGTAGGAGATCTTCCTCTCGCCCAGGACCGCGCGGAGGACGTCCATGTCCCGGGCGGTGTTGCGGGTGGTGATGTACGGCAGCCTGTCGCCGTTCCTGGCACGGCACTTGTCGGCGACGGTCCGGGCCCACTTGACGTCGTTGCTGAACTTCTCCGCCCGGTATGGGTGTTCGATGTTCTGCTCCTTGGCCGTGAGACCGCAGGTGACCGGGCTGCTGCGACCGACGCCACGCGGGTCGAAGCCGATCAGGTCGTACTTCTCGCGGACCTCCCTGGGCATCGCGTCCTTCATCATGGCCGGCATGTCCAGGCCCTCGCCGCCCGGACCGCCGGGGTTGAGCAGGAGTGCGCCGCGGCGCTTGCCGGGGACACTGGTCTTCATGCGGGAGACGGCCAGCTTGAGGGTCTTGGCGCCGGGACGGCCGTAGTCGAGCGGGACCTTGATCGTCGCGCACTGGAAGGCGGCGGGCAGCGAGGCGTCGCATCTGTGCCACGCGGGCCTCTGATTCTCGAATCTCTGCAGCGGTTCCGCCGCGGATGCCTGAGCCGGGGCGAGGGCGGGGACCAGCGTCGCCGTGACCCCCACGGCGAGCAAGGGCGCCATGCGTCCTATCCGCACGATGGCCGTTCCTTTCGTTCAACTTCCAGGACCGAACGACCATTTCGTGTCCGCGAAGGTGAGCGAATCCATCTGCGGGGCGGTCTTGCTACGACTCCCGGCGTACGCGGAAGAAGACGTGCGGAGGAGAACCCGAACCGGCAGAACACCGTCCGCACGGACGGACCGACGGACCGACCGGCCGCGCCCGAGTCACTTGCGGGAGGCCTTCTTTGAGGTTCCGTCAGGGCGATACGTCCATCCGGACCTGTCGAGACTCGCGCGATCGGGACGCGCTGCGGACGATGGCGGTGCGAACGGAAGCCCGGAGCTCCACGGGGCCGAACCGGAGGACGTGCTCGCGGCGGCGCCGACGGCCCTGACGGCGGTGGCCTGGCTGCCGCCGCGGGAACTCTGGCCGGCGATCCAGGACATCCGCTGGGAGCACGACCCGCAGGTACGGCGGTGGCCGCCGCATGTGAACCTGCTGTTCGGCTTCGTGCCCGAGACGGAGTTCGCGCGGGCGGTGCCGCTGCTCTCCGCGGGGGCGGCGGAGATCGCGCCGTTCCCGGCACGGCCGGCCGGGGTGCGGACTTCCGGCACCGGCACTACGCCACGGTGTGGCTCGATCCGGCCGCGGCGGGTGCCGCGCCGTGGACCCGTCTGCAACGCGCGCTGGAACTCCGGTTCCCGCTCTGTGGCGGGCGTGGCGCCGCTTCACCCCGCACCTGTCCCTCGGCCGTACCCACCCGCAGCCACTGGCCGCAGAGCGCGCCGCCCGGCTCGGCACCCGGTCGACCCTGGTCGAGGAGGTGGTCCTGCTCTCCCGACACGACGACGAGCCGATGCGGCCCCGGGCGGTGATCGCGCTGGGCACGGGGGTGGTCCGATGTTCGCGGGAGGACTGACCGGGCTGCCCTGGACCGGCCTGATGCGGATCTGGGCGGCGTGCGCAGGGCCCGTGAACTAGGACGGACGACACGGGGGATCGTACGGCTTTTCGGGGAGGTAGTGCGTCCACTGCGTACGGGTGATGGGGTCGCCGATCCCCTCGCAGAGGTCGCCGATCACGCGTTCCGGTTTGATGTCCCAGAAGTCGACACCCGCAAAGGCCCTGACGGTGGCGAGGTAGTCACCGTCCGGGGTGAACGCGAGTGCGTAGATCCCGGAGTGGTCCTCGGGCAGGTAGGAATGCAGCTTGGGGGATTTCGAATCGGTCACGTCCCAGATTTCCGGGCGTGCATTACCACCTGCCTCTTTCGTCGCGAGCAGGGCGAGACGGGCTCCGTCGGGGCTGAAGGCGATCGGGCTGCCGTTGACGCCCATGTTGGTGTGGGAGACCTCTTCGGTGAGCCGGTGCTTGTCGACGCGCCACAGCCGCAGGGTTCCGTCGCTTTCGTAGGCGGCGAACAGCTTTCCGTCAGGCCGGAACGCGACGTCCACCGAATCGATTGCCTTCGGCACATTTTGCCGCCACCGCTTCTCCGGGTGCGACGGGTCCCTGACGTCCCAGCCCTGCAGCTGAGCCATGGTCTGGGGTTGGGGATCGTCGCGGTCGACGAAGGGGGAATCGTTGAGGACGAGGGTCTCGCCGTCCGGGGAGAAGTCGAGGTGCGTGGTCGTCGCCTTGATCCGGGCGATCTGCCGTGGACGCTTGGGGTCCGCTATGTCGTAGATCCGTACGACCGGTGGTTTGTGGTTCTTGTCCTTCCAGGCATTCATGTCGGACACCGCCATGACGGGCTTGGTGGGGCTGAAGGCGATCGCTTGCACACCGTTGTCCAACTCGTCGATGGTGGACAGCAAAGGTGCGTATCTGCGGGCCGAGCGCAGTCGCAGACCGACGTATTGCATTTTCTTGCCCTTCTTGTCGACCTTCTTGCCCTCGTACACCTCCACATCGGCGAGGAGGCGCCCGTCGGGGCTGAGGGCGATGTCGTCGCCCGTGAACATGTCAGGGGAGTGCGTCACGGCCAGAACCACGAATGAATCCGGTGTGTCCGTCACGTCGAGCAGATAGTTCACGCCCACCCCTTCGAGGGCGATCAGTCGCTTCTTGCCTGCCAAGCGGTAGTCGAACTGGGCTCCGGTTCCGGGCGTCGCCGGAATGAACGTCTCGGCCCCGAGCTGGGCGGAGTTGCTGAGATACCAGACGCGAACGCCGCGATCGGTGGCCTGCAACAGCCTCCGGGAATTGGTGGGGTCGAAGAGGACCCTGCCCGGTTCGTCTGTTGTTGGGTCCTCGCCCACGCTCGACGCCCCGGTCAGAATCGCGTTGGGAACCGGGGTCTTCGCGTAGATCCGGATGTACCAGTGGCCTTCGCAGGTCTCGACGACGTACTCGCGGACCGGGCTGAATGCCACGGAATCCACGCCTGCGTAACACTGCATGGACGGGTCGCCCTCGTCCGTGGAGCTCTTCTTCGGCGGCCCCATCCGTCGGGGCTTGTCGGGCGCGTCGAGCTTCCACAGCCCGAGACCGTCCGTGTTCTTCCCGGCCACCGGTGCCGCGAGCTTCTCCCCATGGGGATCGAAGGCCACCCGGTGCAGTGGCCTCGGGTTCACCGTTGTGCTGCGGTCGTACGTCGCCCCTTCGAGCACCGCGACTTTCTCGGGCCGACCGGAGTCCGCCCCTTTCCACAGCTGGATGCGGCCGTCCACGCTCATACTGGCGAGCAGATCACGCCGGGAGGACACGGCCAGGGAGTCCACCCGCGCGGAATGCGCCGTGAGGGTCGGCAGCGGCTTCGGCGCTGCCCGGTCACGGATGTCCCAGACGCCTATCCCACCGGTCGACAGGCCGCCGTACATGATCCTGCCGTCCGTGCTGAGGGCGAGCGAGTGGACGGCGTGGTCCAGTTGGGGTGCGGCGGTCTGCCGTGGGTGCCTGGGATCCGAAATGTTCCACAGCCGCACCCACGTCGTCTTCGGCCGATGGTTCTCGTACGTGACCGCGGCGAGTGTCCGGCCGTCCCGGCTGACCGTGACCGGGCCGACCACGTCCACTCCTTTCCGCCCGATCCGCTGGGAACCGCCCTTGAAGCGCAGCTCGACGGCATCGCCGACCGATATCGCGAGGATCCGGCCGTCACCGCTATAGGCAAGGTCGTGGCCCGGCTCCTCCCCGTTGATCACGCCCGGGGTGCGCCTGCTGTTGAGCAGCGCGCCGCGCCCCGCGTCCTTGTTCATCCGGTACGAGATGAGGCTGAGTTGCTTGGCCAGGCCGGGCTGTTGGTCACGGATGCTGTCAGCCTCGGTGGCGAGGTACCGGGCCAGGTCGCGTTCGCCGGCCCGCTCGGCCCGTCGCTGGAAGATGACGGAACCGATCAGCCCGGACGTGGCGAGCACGACCAGGGCCACCAGGAACGCCACCGCGATACGGACCCGGCGGACGCCCCGGCGTTCCTGCCGCCAAGAGGCGTCCACGAACTCGGCGAGCACGGAATCGGGTTCGACCGCGCTTGCCGGTGACGACTCGGCACGTTCCCGAACAGCGGCCAGTCTGCTGCCCCGGTACAGCAACGACGACTCCCGTCCCGCCCCCTCCCAGGCCCGGGCATCGGCGGCCAGTTGCTGCCGGGCCCGCAGCCAGTCGCGGTCCGCATCGACCCACTCCGCCAGTCGCGGCCAGGCGCGCAACAGCGCCTCATGGCTGATACGGGCGGAATCGTGGTCCAACGTCAGCAGGCGGGCCCGAGTGAACCGGTCGATGGCCCGCTGTCCGGCCGAAGTGTCGGGCAGGCCGTGCAGAAGCGTGGAGCGGTCGACCGGCTGGGCCGTGTCGGCGGAGTCCTCTCCTACGCGCACCAGCCGAGGCAATATGAGCCGTACGGCTTCCCGGCCCTCCCGGTCGAGTCCGTCGTACGTGTCGTCGGCGGTGGTCTTGATCGCCTCCGAGATGCCACCGGCGGCACGGTACTGGGCGACGGTGAGCCGCGATCCCGCGCGTCGCAGCCAGGTCGCCCACAGGACATGGGAGAGCAGCGGCAGAGCCCCCGCTGTCGGCTGCCGGTCGGCCGTCGCGCCGAACTCGTGCAGGATCACGTCGGCGAGACCGTCGTCGAGGACCAGTCCCGCGGCGGTCGCCGGCCCCTGGACGGCGACGTGGAGTTCGTCAGGGGTCATCGGCTCGACCAGCAGCTGGTTGTCACGCAGCGCGGAGAGCAGTTCGGGATGCGCGGCCGCCTGACCGTAGAAGTCCGCCCGGAGTGCGAGCACTACCAGCGCCCCCGGCCAATCCCTGTCCGAAGGCCGTGCCAGGGCAGCGACCGCCTGCAGGAACGCCGTGCGTTCCGACGGGTCCGGGCACAGCGTGAACAGTTCCTCCAACTGGTCGACGAGGACGATCAGCCGCTGCTCCGGTCGGCCGGCCAGCATCCGTTCGGCCAGTTGGGCCAGGCGCTCGGGGTCCTCCCGCAGCAGATCCACGGTCTCGGGGCTGGAGTCGAACCGGGCTGCCAACTGTCGGAGCGGGCTCCTGCCGGGGGTGAGGCGCAGGGAGAGCCAGGAAGTGGTGCCGAGCAGCCCTCGCTCGTGCAGTCCGGCCGTGAGACCGGCATTGAGCAGGGAGGTCTTTCCCGAGCCGGACGGGCCCACCAGGACCAGCGGGCCCGGCACATCCGCCCCGGCAACCTCCGTCAGTGCGGCGAACACGCGCTCCGTCATGCCGTCTCGCCCGAAGAACACGTCTGCGTCGTCCACCCCGTAGGCGTCCAGGCCCAAGTACGGGCAGCGGCCGGGCGTGGGCTCCGCTTCCTCCGGAGGCTCCGGCTGCGCGGGCACAGCCGGGTTCGGTGCGATGACGAGGTGTCCCGAGCGGTCCCCGGCCTGACGTCGGGGCAGCGGCCCCTGCCGGTCATTCATCGCCCGGAAAACCCCGTCGAACACGGCGTCCAGGGTCAGTTGCTGGAGACCACGCGGGTCGCCGTGGGTCAGCAGCTCGATGAGCGCGCCGGTGAACGCGGTGTGTACGGCGTCGGGAGGCGCGAGTGCCAGCTGCTCCGCGGAACCCATGAGGTACATGCCGTGCGCGGGCGTCATGGTGAGCGCGGGCAGGGATGGGCCGCCCCTCAAGGAGACCCGTCCGGAGAAGCAACAGTCGAGTACGACGACGACGGACGACGCCCGGCTCGCCTCCAGTGCCTGCCGCAGCGAGGAGAACGACAGAGCCTGGTGCTCGGCCATCCCGGGGGTGAGGCGGTCGGTGCCGGAGGCAGCGAGGTACAGCTCTCCGTCCGGACCGAGCAGACCGTGCCCTATGAAGTAGACCAGCAGCACGGTGTCCGCACGCTGCGCCTCCTCGGTGACGGCCCGTGCCATGGTCCGCGCGTCGGCCGGGTCGAGCAGCGTGCGCAGGCGGTCGGGCAGCACCCCGCAGCGTTCGATCAGGACTGTGCGCAGATCCTGGCAGGAGGTGCTGACCGCGGGTACCGACGGCAGCAGAGAACCGTCGTGCGTAGCGGTCGCGATCAGCACGACCCGTACGCCTGAGCCGGACAGGTCCGTCATGGCAGCTCGCGACGCTCGGGCTCATGCGCATCGGTCTGCTGCCGGCCCAACAGGTCGGCGACTTCGTTCACTTGCTGCTGCAGCGCGCCGACGTCGAGACCGGAGACTCGCTTCGCGGTCAGCTCCAGTGAACTGCGGTCCGGAAGCGTCACCTTGATGTGCACATCACCGCGGCGGGTGCGCAGCCAGGCGATCAGACCAGTGGCGAACGCAGTCACCGCACCGGCCGGGCCGAGGGCGACCGACAGCGCGTCCAGCGCCGGACCCAGCGTGCCGGTCTCCGGCGGCCGTTCCACACCGTCGACGCGCCCCCGTAACTCCTGCGAATCGACCAACCAATCTCGCAGGGAACGGAGTTGGTCCCCACCACCGGGGCCTTGCGCGACCACCTCGACGTCCATGGCTCCCCCGTCCTGACCGCATGACATACGCGTTTGTCAGTTGCTGCACCTGAGGCTAGCGATGTCCGGGACTGCGAAAAAGACCGCACGGGACGGGCGTTCCTGGCTCGAATCGAGTGCTGCGGCAGTCGGCATCTCGGAGTCGGGCTCACTCCAGTGCTCCCGCAGCGTGCGGAGCGTTTCCGCGATCGCAGGGCGGTGGGTGGCCCGGGAGCGCCACGAAGCGTGCAGCCGCCGCACCGTCGTAGGTTCGAGCGCGGCACTCACCAAATCACACGTTGTTCTCATGCGAGCCCTTGGACACCCCCATCGGCGGGCGACGGCCTGGCGTTGAGCATCTGAGTCGTGGCCAGGTCGTGATAGAGGGAATCGGTTTTGAGCAGTTCCGCGTGGGTGCCCACGGCCCGTACCCGGCCCGCCTCCATGACGATGATGCGGTCAGCGGTGGTGACGGTGGACAGCCGGTGCGCCACCACGAGCACGGTGATGTTCCGCGCAGCCTCCGCCACGGTCTCCCGCAGCGCCGCTTCGTTGTCGGCGTCCAACTGCGATGTGGCCTCGTCCAGGAGGAGCAGCCGAGGGCGGCGCAGGAGGGCCCGGGCGATGGCCACGCGCTGGCGTTCACCTCCGGAGAGCCGACTGCCCCGGTGGCCGACCAGGGTGTCCAGCCCCTGCGGAAGACGGGCGACGACAGCTTCCAGCCGGGTGCGGCGCAGTGTCTCGTGAAGGTCGTCGTCCAGGGTATGCGGTGCGCCCAGGGTCAGATTCTGGCGCAGTGTGCCGGACAGGACGGGCGCGTCCTGCTCGACGTAACCGATCGCTGCGCGCAGTTCGGCCAGTGGCCACTGTTTCAGGTCGCGCTCGTCCAGAAGGATGCGGCCGGCGTCCGGGTCGTAGAAACGTTCGAGCAGGGAAAAGACGGTGGTCTTGCCCGCGCCGGAGGGGCCCACAAGAGCAGTCACACCCTGGGCAGGCGCGGTGAAGGAGATGCTGTGATGGACGGCGGCCAGCCCGGGCCCATAGCGGAAGCCCACCTGCTCGAAGCGCACCGTGGCTGCCGACTGCCCAGGTTGTCTCGCGGTCTTTGCGGCGCTTGTGGGCGACGTGCCGGGGACAGACGGTTCACCGGACTCCATGTCCATGCGCTGAACCGCCTCGATACGCAGGGCGGCGGCAGCGCCGACCTGGAGCTGCCCCACGGCCTCGACGAGCTGGCTGATCCTCGGGGCCAGCGCGAACAGATACAGCAGAAAGGCGACCAGGGTGGACACACTGATCGTCCCTGAGGCGACCCGGGCACCGCCCACTCCGAGCACCGCCAGGAAGGACGCCTGCCCGGCCACGGCAGAGGCGGCCGCCGACAGGGCCTGCCAGCCGGCGGCGCGTACACCGGTGCCACGGGCGTCCTCGGACATGTGGCCCAGCGCGGCTGTCTCCCGCTGCTCAGCCCCGGCAGCCTTGACCGTGCGTACCGCCCCGAGGGCCCGCTCCAGAGCCGCGCCGATCTCGCCGACCGACTCCTGCGCCTGCCGGGTGGTACGCCCGATGGCGGGCGTCGCAGCCCCTACGACCGCCCCGAGCAACGCCATGACGGTGAGCGTGACGGAGAGCAGGACCAGGTCGACGTGGGCCATCAGGACCAGCGTCAGGACCAGCATGACAACGCCTGTGACGGCGGGTGCCGCTGACTGGGTGGCGGCTTGACGCAGCAGCATGGTGTCGGAGGTGGCGCGGCTGATCAGATCACCTGGTTCGTGCCTGTCCAGCTCGGGCACGGTCAACCGGAGCAGCCGCCCGGTGATCCGCCGCCGGGCGGAACACACGACCGACTCGGCGGTGCGATGCAGGACGTACTGGCCCAGGGCGGAGAACGCGGCAGCACCGAGCAGGAGCGCGGCCAGCACCAGTACCGGACCGATGGTCGTCCGCCCCGTGCCCAGGTTGTCGATCAACCGCTTGGCGGCCAGGGGCTGGGCCAGGCCGAGCGTGCTGCCGATCAGTCCGAGCAGCGCCCCGGCGAGGCCGGTCCGACGGTGGGGCCGTAGCGAGGCCGCCAGGGCCCGGTAGCCGGACTGAGCCCTGGTGGCGCCCGCGTGGGAGGCAGCGCCTTCGGCCCCGGTGATCGTGGCCGCCACGCCGGACCGGGCCCCGCCGCTCGAGGCGGCCGACACGGCCTGGGCTGTCGTGCCGGTGCCGTGGGGTGTGGTGGCGGGCGGCGATCCGGCCATGCTCAATCGACCGCGAAGAAGCGCTGGAAGTAATCGGCAGGGCAGTCCTCGCCGACCGGTAGGGAATCCGCCTCCACCCAAGCATGCGCCGCGAACGGCGGTTGCTTGCGCACACCCACGCACCAGGTGGGCCACTGGCCGCGCATCCGGCACAGCAGAACAGTCGCCAGGGACCTGGGCAGGCACCCCTTTCGGCCACCTGCGGTCAGGCTCACGGCCAGGACGGTGTCCAGGGCGGCCGCGGTCTGTGCCACCGAGGCCGGCCGTGCGCCACGGCGTACCTGGCGCAGCAGGGTGCGTATCCGGGAGGGCGACTGAGTCGCCAGCAGGTGGGCGCACCCCACGGCGAGGCGGGCCGCCAACCGGGTGGGCAGCGGTACGGAACGAGGCCGGTAGGGGACCGCTTCGGGCGTCGACATGGCCTTTCCTTCCTGCACGTTCGGACGTCGTGAGGGCAGTGCTCCGGCTGCTGGGTCCGCCGGCGCTCTGCCTGTCAGTTCTCGCTGATGAGCCCGGCCGATCGCAGCTCCGTGAGGATACGGTCGACGTCCTGATGGGCGAGGCTGTCGCTGACGTCGTACCGCTCGGTCAGGGCATGCACCGCCTCTTCCGTGCCCCGGCCCGCCAGCATCGTTTCCAGGACCACGGCGGCGGTGGGGTTGAGGGTCCAGTACTCGCCACTCTTCTCGTCCAGCAGGGCGAGGCCGTACTCGGTCTCGGCCATCATGATGCCGCCGCGCAACTCCAGGTTCATCGGAAGACCTCCGTAGCGAGGGACGTTTGTGGGTGGTGGCAGGGCTCGACGGGCGGGGCACAGGGAAATCGATCGGTGGCGTACGGGCCTTCGAGGCGCGCATGACCGGTGGCATGTGGCAGCTGACGCGTCAACCGTCCGAGTGGCGGTGCGACGTCTCCGAGGTACGCAGCCACACCTCACAGCCGACGGTCGGGTGAAGGAGGACGTTCTCCAGCTCCGCCGACACCGGGCCGGAGCACCAGGCTCGCCACACGTCCGCGTCGATCAGGCCCAGCTTGGCCAGCCGCGAGTCCTCGCACAGCGCCAGCAGCGCTTCACGGTGCCGCCGCAGCCCGACCTCCTCCTCCAGCGTGGCGTTGGCCTTGGTGGCGCGGGTGCGGCTGGCCTCGGGGACGACGCCGCGCATGGCCTCCACGACGAGCGGCTTGTACCGCCACGGAGTCACTCGCTCCTCCGGGCGCACCGCCAGGCCGGTTTCCACCACACGGTCGTCGTAGAAGGGGGAGGCGAAGAGGATGCCGCGCTGACGTGTCATCTGGTTCAGGTGCCTGGCGAACCGTGACACCGCTTGCATGGTGGCCAGTTCGCGGTGCTCCCCGTGCCCCGGCCCCAGGGGCCGCGCCACCACAGCCTCCTGCCGGATGAGTGAGCGCACCGCGTCGACGGCGTCCGCTGTGGCCCACGGAGGCATCCTGGCGGGCGAGCACCACTGGAACAACGGCTCCTCCAGCGATGGCAGCGGGCCGGTCAGATCGGTTGCGATCTGCTCCAGCCACGCCCCGTAGGGACGCCGGTCCAGCAACTGGCGTGTGGCTCGCCGCCGCGACCAGCGATATTTGGCCAGGTATCCGCGGGCGTGGCGGACAGCGGTGCGCGGGCGGCGCAGCAGCAGTTCGTGAACGCGGGCGGAGGCGCCGGCAAGCAGCTCGTCACCACCGAAACCGCTCAGGTGGACGGTGGATCCCCGGTCTGCGGCCAGGTGCAGAAGGCTCATACGTCGGTTGTGGTCCACGGCATACAGCGACGGGGCGTCCAGTACGTCGGTCAGAGTGTTCACACCGTCGAAGGTGAGCGGAAAGTCCTCGGCCGGAACGATGTGGTGCTCGATGCGCCCGCCGCCGCCCGCCGAGGACAGTTCCTCGACCGTGCGACGAGCCCAGTGGACGTCGTCGCCGCGAGGGTCGTGCGTCGCCGCGGTGTAGGCGACGACCTTGGCACCGGCAGACACCGCGGTGCACACCACGGCGGTCGAGTCCAGACCGCCGAGATCGGCTGTGACCACATCCCGGTCCCGGACACGGATCTCGACGGCTCGGCGCAGCTCGTTCCGCAACATCACCGCGCCCTCGGCCAACGGTACGTCGCGACGTGGCAACCACCACCAACGCTTCCGGTGTGCCCGGCCGTCGCGTTCCAGAACCAGGTAGTCGTGGCCGGGCAGGGCCTCCACTCCGCGCCACACAGGTCGCGCGGACAGCGGGTGGAGCACGCCGAGACTGAGCATCTGGAGGGCAAGCCGGCCCTCGTCGAGGGGTGCCCCGATGAGGTCGGCCAGGACATCGGCCCGGTCGGCCGCCAGGTGGGCCGAGTGCGCACCGCCATGGAACAGGGACCGGACACCGGTCACCGTGCCCTGAGCGCGTACCTGGCCGTGCAGACTGACGAGGAGGTGGTAACTGCCGTGCCAGGAGCGGGCGAAGCGGTCGAGGGAGGACAGATCGGTAGCCGCGGCAGCCGCGCGGGCCGCTTCCTCGGAGGTGACGGCGTGCTCACCCGACACCGCGAGACGCACTCCGCCGCACTCGCCGACAGTCAGCTCCCCTGGATTCCAGCGTCCCATCAACCACGGCCGGCCGGACGCATGCGGGTGGCTTTCGACGGCGTGCGGAAGAGCCCTGGCCGCCGCGGCTGCCGCCTCGTCGGTATCAGGCAGCACCACGAACCAGGTGGGCACCACGGTGAGCAACGCAGGGCTGTTCATGGACTCACGTACCTCCGGTCGATGGCGCGCCCGCCGGTGCGGGAAGGGTGGGCCGGGTGCAGCGGCGGAGGACAGTCGGGGACTGCCCTCCGCCGCCGTGGACGGGCCCTGATCACCTCACGCCGAAGGGACGAGAGAAGGGCCCGGTCGCCTCGGAGTCAGATGAGCTGGTGACCGCCGGTGAGGTCCTTGGCGGTGCCGCCGGCCAGGCCCGTCGTCTTGCGGAAACCGCCGGCCTTGGTGAGGGTCGGACGCTCGTACGTCATGGCCACACATCCTTTCGTTCGCGACGACATCAGCTGTCGCCGTTTCAGTCGTCTGAAGAGAACGTCGGCACAGGCACCTGCTCGAATCAGCCCGCTTTCACCACGGTTCCGGACCCGCGGACGGCCAATTCGGATAGTCACCCTAGGGGCAGTAATCAGATCACCACAACAGTGCGCGATGGGGGCGCCGAACTATGCGAGAAGTGAACTCTGCATCTCCTCGTGTGCAGATGCTTCCGAAAGCGTCAGAACGCGGGCCATGGCGAAGGGGTTTGCGGGTAGGAGGAGGGGTTTCCCCTCCGTTCCCCGAGTAAGATCAGATGCGTCCGAAGGCGCGCAAACCGACTAGCCGCACCCGGTTTTCGCAGGTCAACAGCTATTCTAAGATTCATGATCCATATCGACTGCTCTGGATCTCTCCGGGCCGAGGACCGCATGTCAAGGCGGGGAATGGCCGCAAGCTTCAACTGTAGAAGTTGCAATCATTGGCCTATGCCTCGGCTTGTTCTCCGGGTAATTTGCAACTCTGCCATGGGAATTGACAGAACCTTCATAAAAATTTCATGGCCGGATCGCTGGAGAGTTCCCGAGCGGCGAATCCGTAGCTCAGTCAGGAAGTCAAGGGCTGCTTCGGTGGGCGGTGGACGTTCGCCTGCCCTTCACGGATGTGGCGCGACGCCTTCGTCGACCGGCAGGGGTACGGGCTGATCAGAGCCGGGTTCCGGACCGGGGACTCCTGTCGGTCCCGCCGAACCGGCGGGACCCGCGCCGGAAACTGCGCTCGTGCCCGGGCCGGAGCCGGGGACGGTTCCGGAGCCCGCGTCCTGAGCGCGCATGTCTGCCTCACGCCCTCCTCGCGGGGCCGCCGGGCCCAGCCGGTGCAGCGCGACGTGCAGGACCGGGATCAGCACGCAGGTGACCGCGGCGCTCTGCCACAGCAGTGCGTCGAGGCGGCCGGCCGCCAGGTACGCTCCGGCGGCGACCGCGGCCAGCGCGCACACGCCGCGGTCGACGATGCTCTCCACCGACAGCAGCGTGGCGCGTGGCGCGTCCGCCGGGATGGCGTCGTTGACGAGTTTGCGCTGCACGGGATAGACGAACCCGGTGATCGCGGCGAACGCGCACAGCAGCGCCACCACGAGCCAGGGCCCCCCGAGGGCGGTGCCCGCAAGTGCCGCGGCGAGCGCCACGCTCAGCAGGGACACCCACATGGCCGGCGACACCCGGCGGCTCAGCCACTGGGGGCGGCCCGATGCCACCGCTTCGGCCACCGTCATGGCCGCGAGCACACTGCCGTGCGCGCTCTCCCCGATCCCGTGCTCCAGGAGGACCGGCTGGAAGAGGTTGACCTGGCAGATGCGCGACAGCGTGAACACCGCCACGCCCTGCACCATGAGCAGCGGCAGCCACGGCGATGCGCGCAGGGCACGCAGAGCGGCACCGGTGTCACGGAGGAGAGTTCCGCTGCGCCGCCCTGGCGTGCCCGGCCCGGTGCTCCTGCCGCGCGGCGCGAGGCGCGGCAGTGCGAGCGCACAGCCCAGCGACGCGGCCGCGCTCGCCGCGCTGAGCACGTACGGGGTCTGCGGAGCCAGCGCCATCAGCGGGCCGACGAGTGGCCAGCAGACCACTTTGGCGGCCAGGCCGAGGGACCGCGCGGTGCCCTCGGCCCTCAGATAGTGGGCATCGGCCCCCTCGGCGCGCAGGCCTTCGTAGAGGTAGGCGCTCGCCGCGCCCGAGGTGAGTGAGCGTCCGGCCGCTATGGCGAGGAAGTGCACGAGGAAGCCGGTGTACGAAGGGGCCAGCACCGGCGCCATGTTCGCCGCCGTCATGACGACCGCGCCCGCGCGCAGGCAGTTGAGGGCGCCGATGCGGTCGGCGACGGCACCCGTCGGTATCTCGAACAGGCAGAACGCTATGTAGTAGATGCTCTGAATGCCGAAGATCTGGCTGTCGGACAGACCGGCGTCGCGCTGGTAGGCGTAGAAGACCGGCATCCACCACAGCAGGTTGAACGACAGCTGGAACCCGTTGTTGAGACGGATGATGCGCCGGGCGACCGGCGAGGAGACCGGCCGCGCACGACGGCGCCGCAGGGCGGGCATACGGCGGCTCACCGGGCGTACGGGCGGACCTGGACCAGGTGGAACGCCCCTTGGTCCGTCATCAGCCACTCGATGTCCAGCGCGTCGTCGGAGTCGTCCTCGCTGAAATGGGACTGCAACAGGCGTCCGGTGAAGGCGAGTTGGGCGAGCGCCGAGCGCGTCCGGGACGGAAGGTCCTGGCCCGCCGAACCGATGTCCACCGTACGCCCTCCGCCCTCGACGGTGTTGTACAGGTACTGCTGCGGCAGGACGGTGCCGTCCACCACCCGCTCCGGCGAACCGGGCGTGCAGTTGACGTACACGTTGCGGAAGTCCTCCCGGCGGGTCGGGTTGCAGGTCACCAGCACACCGCCGAGGCGAGCGGGCACGTACTCCTGGACGATCACGCCCATGTAGGTGTCGTCCAGGGAGATGCCGGCCTGGTGCCGCAGACGCACGCTGCGCGGCGACAGCAGCGACGCCCACACCTGCCGCACGGCGTCCATGAGCTGTTCGCTCCCTCGCACGGTGGTCACCGAGTCGTAGATCCCCGCCGCGGAGAAGCCGGGCAGGTCCTCGGCGTTGGAGGAGGAGCGCGCCACCATGCGGCGGCCGTCGGCCGGCAACTCCGGTACCGCGCCTGTGATCGCCCGGGTGACCTCGTCGGGCATCGGCGTGCAGCGCACGAGGCGCTGGAGGTTCAGGCACAGCGCGTCCACGATGTCGAGCGCCTCGAGCTCGAGGGCCATCTTCAGCTTGCCGATGGCCTGTTGGAGCGAGGGGGAGGAGGTCAGGAACAGATGGTGGAGGTGGAACGGCAGTGCCACGCCCTGGGGGGCGCGGACCGTCCTGGCCACGTATTCGGCCGCGGCCGCGCGCAGTCGCTCCGGCGCGGCCCCCGGTTCGCCGAGCCGAGCGCCGAGGTGGCCGAGGAGATGGGGGCGCGGCGGGCGCGGGCGCGCGTAGAACGCCGTCAGGTCGGCGGTGCGGCTGTCCAGGACGTGGTGCAGTTCCCCGAGGTTGGCCGCCTTCGTGCCGTAACTGTCGCGGTCGGTGCGCCGCAGCCGGTCGAGGGCCAGGACCGGGGCCTGCCGCAGCAGCGGTGTCCCGATGCGGACGCGCTGCTGGTGCCAGGCGGGCCTCGTCAGGGCCGGCGGGCCGGGCAGCGGCTCCAGCGTGACGGAGTCCTCCCGGACCCGGTAACGCACCCAGGCACCGTCCAGGCCGTCGCGCCGCACGAGGTCGTCGAGGTCACGGACGATCGCGTTCGGGATGCCCCAGCCCGATGCCAGCACGTTGGTGTGCGAAAGCGGTGTGATGGGCGCGGTGTTGACGAATCCGGCGACCCTGGGCACGTCGTCGGGGAGGCGGGGCATCGCGACGATGTCCGACCAGCCGAGATCCGCGGCGGCGGCCTCGTACTCGGCCGTGGTGCGGAAGTGGCGCAGCCGGCCCTCGGCCTCCCCGGGGTTGAGGCAGGTGCGGGTGCGGTTGCCGAACAGCTCGTGGCTGAGGATGCGCGGTACGCGCGTCTCGCCGACCGATGCCAGTTCGTGCTCCTGGCCGTGGTTGGCGGGCTTGAGCAGCAGCGGCAGACGTCCGTCGACCCGCTCGCGCACATACAGGTAGAACTCCTCCAGCAGGGATCCCTGCATGGTGTCCGCCTCGGTGGTCTCCAGCACCAGGAAGGGACGCTCGGTGCCGTCCGCGTCGTCTTCGGTGTGAAGGGACAGCACCCCCAGGAGGAACCGGCGTTCGGGGTCCATGTACACGGACGCGTTGAACGCGTCGAGGTCCTCGTCGAGTTCGTCCAGGGTCATGCCGAGGACGCGGGTGGCGATGTAGTTGACGTGGAACGGGTGCACCCGTGTGTCGAGCAGGTGCCAGGTGCCGTGGGCACGGTCCACCACGATCTTCAGATACGGGTGTCCGGCAAGCACTCCGGACAGCGTCCGGAACAGGGGCAGCGACAGGTTGGCGCCGACGACGGTGCGGTCGCCCGCGGCCCCGGGGGCGCCGGCCTCGTCCAGGGTGAGGGTCATGCCCGCACCCCCTCGGTGAGGTACGTCGGCAGGATGTGCGGCAGTGCGTCCACCAGGGCGGTGAAGTCGCGGATGACGGTCTGCGGCCGGTCGGCGGACAGCAGGCACAGCCCCGCCATGGTGTTGGCGCCCGCGGCCGGGTCGTAGACCGGCACGGGTGTGCCGTCCGGCACCGAACTCTCGCGGACGACGGACAGCGTGCTGCCCGTGCCGACCGGAGCGGAGCGGATCACCGACGCGGAGTCCCACAGATGCCGGCGTGGCCAGGGGGCGCCCACACCGTCCACGGCGAGGACCACGAGGGAGCCGGCCGCGCCCTCGGCGTCCGCCGGCGTCAACGCCCGTGACGGCCAGCCGGCCGGCAGGCCGAGCAGCTGGTCGGTGAACACGGCGACCAGATCGAGCCCGAAGACCTCCTCGATCTGGGGCACCGTCATCGCACCGCCGAAGCGTGCCGCCGTCTCGATCACCCACATGCGGCCGTCCGCCCCGAGCTTGATCTCCGTGTGGGTGCCGCAGTTCTCCAGTCCGAGCGCCGTCACGGCCCGCCGGGCCAGCTCGACGATCCGGGCCTGGGCCCCCGCACCGACCGCGGCCGGGGTGATGCCGGCGCGTTCGGTGAACGGCGCCACCGTCGGCATGCGGCCGCTGAGACAGACGGGCCGGAAGACACCGTCCACGACCACGCCCTCGACGCTGACGTAGTCGCCCCAGCCCGATCCGTCGAACCACTCCTCGGCACAGCCGGTGACGATCTCCTCGACGATGAAGTCCTCGCCGGCACCGTCGACATGGAGCTCCGCGTACCCGAGCCGTGCCGACTCGGTCATCACCGCGCGCGACCGTCCCCAGGCGTCCCGCACGTCCGCGGGCCCTTCGATGATCTGGTGCGCGGTCGAACCGGCGCTCCAGGCCGCCTTCAGCAGCAGCGGACAGGACAACTCCACTGCCGCATTCCGCAGTTGGTCTGCCGTCGCGACGGCACGGAAGCGGGGCTGGGGTATGCCATGGCGTTCCCAGGCCGCGCGCATCAGCCGCTTGTCGCGGGCGAGGGCCGCGGCCGGCCCCGCGCCCCGCAGTCCGAGCCGCCGCGAGGCCTCGGCGACCGCGACCACCGCGTACTCCGAGAAGGTGATGACGGCGTCCGCGCCGACCTCGCGGGCACGGGACGCGATGAGTTCGACCAGGTCGTGTTCGTCCACGTCCCCGCGTGCGACGACCGAAGCGCACAACTCCGTCGCGACCGCCGCCGTATCGACGGGCAGGTCGCTGAGTGCCAGCAGGTGCACGGCTGACCTCGCGGCCACCCGGGGCAGGGCGTACCCCACCGGGGGGCCACCCTTGGCATGCACGTACAGCACCTTCGTCACGGAACTCCAACTCCTTCGTCTTCCCGGCGGTCTCGTTTCAAGCGAAGCAGCCCGGCTGCCCGTTTCCGGGGGTGCGAAGCGTCGACGTCTCAGGCAAATGCCTGACTGGTGACGGAGGTTGACGTCATGCGAAGGACCCGTGATGGGTTAACGCGCCGCGCGGGTCGCGCACTCGGCGCCCGGGCGGGTCTCGGACCGCCTTGCATGCCGCACGCGCCGACTGGACACGCATGAGGTGTTACTCAAAGTAATGTCGTGGAACGTTGAAGGAGTCGAGTCGTGGACGAGGCCGATTTCAAGACGCTGCTAGCGCCCCTCGCGGTGTCCTGGTGGGAAGCCGACGGCGGCTCGGAACTGGTCGACAGCGGGGGCGGCGCCTTCGCCGACGAGCGCATCGCCCGCCGTTTCCTGCGGGCCCTGTGCGCCGATCACGGCGGTCCGTCGCGGTTACCCGGCGACGGTCCCTATCGGGCGAGGTTCGAGGGCCGCACGTTCGACGTCAACTGGCCGGCCCGTGGAGACGACGCGCCCTCCCGCCGCAGCAGGGGAGTCGCGGTCGAGGTGGGCGGCGCGGCGGCCGCGACGGGACCGTACGCCTCCTTCGCCGACCTGAGCCCGGCGGCGGTGTTCGTCCGCGACGCCGACGGCCGCTATGTCTGGGCGAACCACGCCTACGCCCACCTGTACGGAACCACGCGCGACACCCTGATCGGCCGGCACCTCGCCGAGATCGACGGAGCCGAGGACGCGGCGCGGTTCCTCGCCCTCGACGAGGAGGTCCTCGGCGGCGGGCGCTCCGTGCGGCACACGCTCGACTACCGGCGCTCGGACGGCTCCTGCGGGCACGCCGCCGGATACCGCTTCCCCGTGCGCTGGGGCGCGCTGCGCTGCGTGGCGGGCATCTACGTCGACGTCACCGACTACACCCGCGCACTGGACCAGCGGCGCCGGGCCGAGACGGACCTGCGCGCGCTGCGGGACCACAGTGGCCTGGCCTGTCTGCGCCTGTCCGCGGACGGAGTGGTCAGGGACGCGGGCGCCGCCGCCGCCGAGCTGCTGCACGTCCGCCTGGGCGACCTCGTCGGATCGCCCGCCGACACGCTGCTGGCCCGGACGCCCGAACGGAAGGCGCTGTACCGGATCTGGGACGACCTCATCGCCGGCCGGCGCAGAAGCGCGCGCACCAGCGCCGTACTCGTCGACGGCGACCGCCGGCGCCGTGCCTGGATCCATCTGAGCGCCGTGCACCACGCCGCGGAACACCTGCCCGGTGTCTGGGCGGTCATCACCCGGCTCGGCCTGAGCCACGAGGCGCACCCACCGCTGACGGCCGCCCAGGTGCGGATACTCGCCCTGCTGGCCGCCGGCCACAGCAATGCGGACATCGCCGGAACCCTGCACCTCTCGCGGCAGACGGTCGACTACCACCTGAGCCGCCTGCGGCACCTCCTGGGAGTCGCGACCCGCCCGGCACTGGTCGCCCGCGCCTACGTGCTCGGCATCCTCTCCCCGCACTCCTGGCCGCCGCGCTCCACCACGGCGGCACACCCGCTCAGCCCCGCCTGACCGGTCGAGCCCCGTCGCCCGGGACGGCGCCGCGATCCCGAATGCGTGCGTACGCCCCTTCCGGCGTCGGCACCGTCCCGGGCAGCCCTTCACCTACGCGGCCCTCCCGCTCAAAAGGGGCCGCTGAGGTCGCCCAGTCTGTCGGTCAGGCGCAGGTTCTCGGAGTAGTCGACAGGGCAGGCGATCACGGAGACGGTCTGGTCGTCGAGGGCGCTGCGGAGCACGGGCAGGAGCTGATCGGCGGTCTCCACCCTGTAGCCGCGTGCGCCGAAGCTCTCGGCGTAGGCGACCAGGTCCGGGTTGGTGAACCGGGTGTTGCTGTGGCGGCCGAGTTCGAGTTCCATCTTCCAGGTGATCAGGCCGTACTCCTGGTCCACCAGGACGAGGACCACCAGGGGGACGCGTTCGCGGACGGCGGTCTCCAGTTCCTGGGAGTTCATCAGGAAGGAGCCGTCGCCCATCATCGCCAGGACGCGCCGGTCCGGCCTGGCCAGTTTGGCGGCGATGGCGCCCGGCAGCGCGAAGCCCATGGTGGACAGGCCGTTGGAGACCAGGCAGGTGTCCGGTTCGTAGGTCGGGTAGAGACGGGACATCCACATCTTCCCGGCGCCGGTGTCGGCGAGCACGACGTCGTGGCGGTCCAGGGCCGTGCGAACGTCCGCCACCACGCGCTGCGGGACCAGGGGGAACGCCTCGTTCTCGCGTCCGTACCGCAGTTCTTCGTCGATCAGCGCACGGATCTTCACACTGCTTGCCGAGTCGTAGGCGAGCGTGTCCGGCAGTGCCGCCGCGAGTGCGTCCAGTGCCTGCGAGGGGTCGCCTTGGACGCCGACCGCGACCGGGTAGCGGACGTCCACCTCGGCCGGGAAGCGGTGCACGTGCACGATCTGCTTGTCGCCGTTGGGATTGATCTTGGAAGGATCGAATTCCTGGATCTCGTAGCCGACACAGATCAGCACGTCGGCGGCGTCGAAGCCGAAGTTGGAGTAGTCGTGGCGCATGAAGCCGACCGCGCCGAGGGCGTTCGGGTGGTCGTCGGGGAAGACGCCCTTGCCATGGAAGGTGGTCGCGACCGGGATGTTCAGCCGCTCGGCGAACCGCACGAGAGCGTCCGACGCCCCGGCACGTGCGGCGCCGTGGCCGGCCAGCACGACAGGCCGCCGTGCCGATGTCAGCACCTCGACCGCCCGCGCGATCTGCGTGAGTGACGGCGCATCGCTGTGCACCGCGTCGATCTGCAGGGGTGTCAGATGCTCGGCGGGCCGCTCCGCTTCGATGTCCTCCGGCACGGCCAGGAACACGGCGCCGGGGCGCTCGCTCTGCGCGGTCTTGAACGCCTTGCGCACCATTTCAGGCACCGCGTCCGGACACTCCACGCGGGCCGCCCACTGGGTCACGGGAGCGAACATCGACACCAGGTCGATGACCTGGTGCGACTCCTTGTGAACGCGGCGCAGCGACCCCTGGGCGGCCAGGGCCACCATCGGCGCGCTGTTGGTCATGGCATCCGCTGTGCCCAGCAGCAGATTGATCGCGCCGGGGCCCAGCGTGGCCGAACACACGCCGGCCCGCCCGGTGAGCCGACCGTAGATCTCCGCCATGAACGAGGCGGCCTGCTCGTGGCGCACCAGGACGTACCGGATTCCGGAGCCGTTCAGCGCGTCGACGAAGCGGATGTTCTCCTCACCGGGGATCCCGAAGACGTACTCCACGCCCTCGGCCCGCAGACAACGCACCAGCAGGTGCGCGACGTCCTCCACTGCTGTCGTGTCCCGCGACCCGGTCGCGCTTTCGGTGCCCATGGGACGAACGTAGGCACGCCTGCCCACCCCGGCCACTCACCGTCCACCGAAGGGGGAGCCCCGGAGGGCTGCCGACCTCGTGTGACCGTCCTGGCGCCATTCGGAAGCGTTGCGGTGGCGCCCGCGGCAGGCGGTCCGCAGGCTGGAGCCGGATGTGGACGCGCCGCCTTCGTCCGAACGGCGGCAGGACTCCGGGAGGACCGTGTGACCGCTTCGTCGCCCGCCACCGACGCACCACCGGCCCGGTACGACGACCTGCGGGCCCTGGTGATCAACTGCACCCTCAAACGCTCGCCGGAGCCGAGCAACACCCAGGGGCTGATCGACCGGAGCACCGCGATCATGGATGCCCAGGGCGTGCACGTCGACGTCGTACGGGCCGTGGACCACGACATCGCCACCGGGGTGTGGCCCGACATGCGGGAGCACGGCTGGGAGACGGACGCCTGGCCGGACCTGTACCGGCAGGTCATGGCGGCCGACATCCTGGTGCTGGCCGGACCCATCTGGCTGGGCGACAACGGTTCCGTGACCAAGCAGGTGATCGAGCGCCTCTACGCCTGCTCCAGCCTGCTCAACGAAGCGGGCCAGTACGCCTACTACGGCCGGGTGGGCGGCTGTCTGATCACCGGCAACGAGGACGGCGTCAAACACTGCGCCATGAACGTCCTCTACAGCCTGCAGCACCTCGGGTACACCATCCCGCCCCAGGCGGACGCCGGCTGGATCGGGGAGGCGGGCCCCGGCCCCTCGTACCTCGATCCCGGATCGGGCGGCCCGGAGAACGACTTCACCAACCGCAACACCACCTTCATGACCTGGAACCTGCTGCATCTGGCCCGGGCGCTGAAGGACCGCGGTGGCATCCCCGCCTACGGCAACCAGCGCACCGCATGGGACGCCGGCTGCCGCCACGACTACGAGAACCCCGAGCACCGGTAAAGAGATGCCGAGGGCAAGCGGCGAACGGCCGTCGGGTCCGGTCCCGTCCGGTGGATCGCGACGCCGGGGACCGGTCGGGAAACGAACACGGGAGCGACTGAAGCGTGTGCCGGCCACCGGGGCGGCCGCGCTGGCCACGGCCGCCACTCGTGCCCGTACGGCGGCACGGCGCGTCGGGCGGCTGCCCCCGCCCCCGGGGCCGTTCCGGCCGGATTTCTGGCGCAGCCCGATCCGCGGGCCCTGGCTGACTTCGGTCTTCGGCCTGGTCCTCCTGATCGGCATTCCGGTGCTCTTCGTCACCGGACTGCTCTCCTACGCCTCCTACAACCCCGGGCTGAGCCCCCTCAACGACGAGACCCCCGACAAGGGCCTACTGGGCTTCTACCTCTTCAGCTGGCCCACGCACCCCTACTGGCTCTACCGGCTGCTCCAGGGCGTGCACGTGACGCTGGGGGTGGTCCTGGTACCTGCGCTGCTGGCCAAGTTGTGGTCGGTGATCCCGAAGCTGTTCGAGTGGCTTCCCGTACGATCCGTCGCCCACGGGCTGGAGCGGCTGTCCCTGCTGATGCTGGTCGGCGGCGTCATCTTCGAATTCGTCACCGGCATCCTCAACATCCAGCTCTACTACGTCTTCCCGGGCTCGTTCTACCGCCTGCACTTCTACGGCGCCTGGGTGTTCATCGCCGCCTTCGCCGTCCACGTGTGCCTCAGACTCGGCCGGATGACACGGGCCCTGCGCTCACGCGGCCTGAGGACCGAACTGCGCACCGGCCTCTCCCACACCGTGCCCGAACCCCCCGACCCCGACGGCCTGGTGGCGGTCTCCCCGGCCGCACCGACGATGAGCCGCCGCGGCGCGGTGGGCATGGTGGGAGCGGGCTCGCTGCTCCTGCTCGTCGTGACCGCCGGCCAGAGCATCGGCGGCCGGCTGCGCGGCACCGCACTCCTCGCACCGCACAACCGCGATCCAGGCAGCGGCCCGAACGGCTTCCAGATCAACAAGACGGCGACGGCCGTCGGTGTCACCCCCGCGCTGGTCGGTCCCGACTGGCGACTGGAGGTGCACGGACGCGGAGCGCCACTGAGCCTCACCCGCGAGCAGTTGCTGGCCATGCCCCAGCACGCCGCCGCACTGCCGATCGCCTGCGTGGAAGGGTGGTCCACCGACGACCAGCACTGGAGCGGCCTGAGACTGGCCGACCTCGCCGCCCTGGCCGGGCGGCCCGACGCCGGCAGTGTCCTCGTCGAGTCGGTCCAACCCCCCGGCCCGTTCACCAGGGTGGTGCTGCGGGACAACCAGATCCGCGATCCCCGGGCACTGCTGGCCCTCCGCGTCAACGGCGCGGACCTCTCGCTCGACCACGGCTACCCGGCCCGCGTCATCGTCCCGGCCAACCCCGGCGTGAACAACACCAAGTGGGTCGGCCGACTCACCTTCAGGGCGTGACCATGGCACGATTCGTCCGCTGGTACGGTTCCGGCCCGCTGCATCTGCTGGTCCTGATCGCCTCGTTCGCCCTCACCGGCTACGCCATGGTGCGCCTGTTCGCCGTCCGCCCGTGGGAGGTGGCGATCTGGTTCGTCGGTGCGGCCGTCCTCCACGACCTGCTCCTGCTGCCCCTGTACTCGCTGGCCGACCTGTCGGCCGTCTCGGTACTGCGGCACCGTCCGGCCGACCGGCCGACGGTGCCGTGGATCAATCACCTGCGCGTCCCGGCCTTCCTGTCCGGTCTGCTCCTGCTGGTCTGGTTCCCCCTCGTCCTCCGTCTCGCGGCGCCCTACCCCGGGGACACCGGGCTGTCCGACAGCGTCTACCTCGGCCGATGGCTGGCGATCACCGGCGTGCTCTTCGCCGCCTCCGCAGTCGCCTTCGCGATCAGACTTCGCCGCGCCCGCCGAGCCGGCCGCGGTGACGAGCGGCGGCCCGCCACCGGTCGTGGCGCCACACCGTGACGACCGACGAGGAGGAGCTGTACGCCGCCGACGAGGATCCCTACGCCCTGGCGCTGCGCCCCGGCCGTGGCCCGGTGTTCCTGCGGCTGCTCGACGGGCGCCGGATCCCGATGCCGGTGCACCGCTGGCACCAGCCTCCCGGGGTGGCCGAGGAGACCGTCCTGGAACGCTGCGTCGGACCCGTCCTGGATGTCGGCTGCGGCCCGGGCCGGTTGTGCAGAGAACTCCTGAGCCGGGGAGTCTTCGCCCTCGGCGTCGACATCGCGCCTCGCGCGGTCGCGCTGACCACCGCCCTGGGCGGGCTGGCACTGCGCCGATCCGTCTTCGACCGGCTGCCGGCGGAGAGAGGCTGGCGGACGGTCCTGCTCATCGACGGCAACATCGGCATCGGCGGGGATCCCCGCAGCCTGCTGGATCGCTGTCGCGGGCTCATCGCCCCGACCGGACGGCTCGTCATCGAGATCGAGCCCCACGACGTGGAAGAACTCTGCACCGGCCGCCTCGAGGACCTCCACGGCCGCAGTGGACCCCCCTTCCCCTGGGCGCTGCTCGGACCCCGAGCGCTCCGGAGAGCCGCCGAGAACGTCGCCCTGAACGTCACCGACCAGTGGACGAGCGGGCACCGATGTTTCGCCACCCTGGCCCACCGCTGATCACTCGGCAGCCCCCCACCACTGAGAGGAGCCGGCGCAGGGGAGCCGGGCCGGCCGAGATGACCCCGCTCGGGCGTGCCGTGCCCGGCACCCGGCCCGACGGGCCCTGCCGCCGAGGGAAGTTCGGCCCTATGGCCCAGGACGGCTCCCCGGAATGATCGACGTGCCGTCCCGGATCGGTACGCCGGATCCCGGCAGCGACGGCGAGCGCCGTCCCGCCACCAGCCCACAACTCAGAGGAGTCCCATGCTTTCGCCCGAGTCGGCCGCTGTCGTCCGCGCCACCCTGCCCGCCGTCGGCGGTGCCCTGGACGAGATCACGGCGCGCTTCTACGGCTCCATGTTCGCCGAACAACCCGAGCTGCTGGACGGCCTGTTCAACCGGGGCAACCAGGCCAGCGGCGAGCAGCGCCGGGCCCTGGCCGGATCCATCGCCGGCTTTGCCCAGGCCCTGCTGGCCGACCCCGACGCCCGCCCGGACGCCCTTCTCGCCCGCATCGCCCACAAGCATGCCGCGCTCGGCGTCACCGAGGACCAGTACACCATCGTCCACAAGTACCTCTTCCGCGCGATCGGCGACGTCCTGGGCGAGGCGGTCACCGCGGAGGTGGCCGCGGCCTGGGACGAGGTGTACTGGCTGATGGCCGGCGCTCTCATAGCCATGGAGGCTCGCCTCTATCAGCAGGCGCGGGTCGACCCGCGCAGGCCGTGGCGCCGGTGGACCGTCGTGGAGCGGCGCGAGGAGACCCGCGACGTGGCCTCCTTCCTGCTGCGCCCGGCCGACGACGGCCCCCTGCCCCGGGCGCGCGCCGGCCAGTACGTCAGCGTCCGGATGCTCATGCCCGACGGCATCCACCAGACCCGGCAGTACAGCCTGTCCAACGCTCCCGGCGACCGCGAGCGGCGTATCACCGTCAAGCGGGTGGCGAGCGCCGCCGACGCCCCCGAGGGCGAGGTCTCGAACCAGCTGCACCGTACCGTTCGAGTCGGTGACGAGCTCACCCTGTCGGCCCCGTTCGGAGACGTGGTTCTCGACGACGCCGACAGCCCGCTCGTGCTGGTCTCGGCCGGCATCGGCTGCACCCCGATGGTGGGCATGCTCGAACACCTCGCGGCCACCGGCTCGACCCGGCAGGTGTGGGTCCTGCACGCCGACCGCGCTCCGGCCGACCACGCCCTGCGCGCCGACACCCGGCGCCTGGTGGAGCAACTGCCCGGGGCCAAGGCCGAGTTCTGGTACGAGCAGGACGCAACCGAGGAACCCGGCTCCCACGCGGGCCTGATGAACCTCGACGGCCTGGACGTCCCCACCGACGCCGACGTCCACCTGTGCGGCGCGCTCCCCTTCATGCGCGCGGCCCGCACGCAGCTGCTGCGGGCCGGTGTCCCCGCGCGCAGCATCCGGTACGAGGTCTTCGGCCCCGACCTGTGGCTGGCCCACGCCGAGGGCTGAGAACCCGCGCGCAAAGGCCACCCGCCTGCCGGACCGTCTCAGGTCCGTCCCCCGCCCGCGTGCCGCCGAGGAGAGCGGCACGCGGGCGGGTGCATCAGGAGATCTTGGCGACCGTCAGCAGCACGGCTGCGTCTTCGAGGGCCTCCAGGCCGTGGCGCGCGGGCGGCACGAGGAGCAGGTCCCCGGTCATCCCCTCCCATACGTCGTCGCCGCTGCGCAGCCGTACTCGACCGTGCAGGACCTGCACCGTGGCCTCGCCCGGATTCTCGTGTTCGGCGAGAACGGTGCCGGCGCGCAGCGCGATGAGCGTCTGGCGCAGGACGTGTTCGTGGCCGCCGTGGACGGTCTCGGCACTGCGGCCGTTGGCGGACGCGACGGCCCGCTCCAGGTGTTCGCGGGCTTGGGCGGCGAGGGAGAACTTCCGCATGGCGGTCGTGTGCCCTTTCTGTGTCTGCAGCGAACGCCCGATGCGGCTCCGGTGGGGTCCGCTGATACCGCTTCGATTCGACGGGCACCGGCAGCAGCCGGACCCGTGCCGGCGCGATGGCACCCTGGTGCCACGGAACCACACGAGCGGGCCCGTGTCGTCCGGGCCTGCTCCCGGCCGGGTGGGCGCGCAGAGGTGGCACCGCCACCTGGCGTCCGCCCGCCACGGGAGCCGGCGCCGTCCTGGCGAGATCTCGGGGGCGGCCTCGGGTGCGGACGTCGGCGGGTGCGCGAACACGCCGCGGACGACCACACGCGGTGGGGCGAGCCGGCCGGGCGGGCCGTGCTCAGGCCGCACGTCGAGTGCGCGGCTCGGAGACCGAGGCGCCGCGTACGACCGGCGGGGGAGTGGACGTGCGCCGCCGGTAGACCACGTACGGGCGGGTCAGATAGCCGATCGGGGCGCTCCACACGTGGACGAGGCGGGTGAACGGCCAGGCGGCGAGGAGCAGGCAGGCGCTGAGCGCGTGCAGCCGCGACTACGTCAAGGACGTCATCGACCGCGTCCCCGGCCTGGCGGTCCGCGCCGGTGCCGTACGCCGGCAGCCGACTGGACATGGGAGGGCTGAGCAGCGGTCGTTCAGGCAGGATAGGGGTCGTAACAATCCAGGGCCGGACGGTAGAGCACCCGCCAAGTGCGCCCTTCGACAACACCGCTGACAGGCAGGCCGTGGCAGCCCTGGATCCATTCGATCTTCTTCAACATCGCGGACCCGAAAACGCCGTCGAGTGCCAGCTTGAGAGGCCGGCCTCCCCACACGTTGCTCAGGCACTGGGCCTGCTTGACCGCCGCGCCGGTGTCGCCGAACGTGAGCGTCGGCAGCTGCGTCGAGGTCACATAGGAACAGCGAGCGTCAGTTGCCTCGGCGACACGAGGCGTAGCGAGGCCGAGTGCCGCGGCTGTGCACACCGCCACGCTCAAAGGGACCCATGGTCTCTGTCTCATGCGGCTCCTTCCGGTCCGGCCGATGTTCGGCAGGATCGCCGTCCAGAGGCGGAGATTCCTCCATGATCCCGCACATCGGGCAGCGTCCGCGAGTTGCGACACGGCGCGTCTTGATCCCGCTCACTGTTCTCGGGGCTCTCGGGTTCAGCGCAGGCGCAGCCACGGCCTGCAGCAGTGCGTGGCCGACATCGAGTCCGGCCCGAAGAGCGGTGAGGACGCGGGGGCGTTGCGCGCGCGGATGGAGGAGCTGTTCCTTTCTCCGGCCTGACGAATGCCGGTCGAACACTCATCGAAGGGTGCACGCATGATCGCCGCTTCCGCGCTGTCAGGCCGGCACTTCGGGAAGGGCCACCTCCGCCCAGATGGTCTTGCCGGCGGCTTTGTGGCGGGTTCCCCAACGCCGGGCGAGCTGGGCGACGAGCAGCAGGCCGCGCCCGCCTTCGTCGAAGGTGCGGGCGCGTCGCAGGTGGGGGGCCGCACTGCTGCTGTCGGACACCTCGCAGATGACCGCGGTGTCGCGGATCAGGCGTAGCCGGATGGGTGGGCCGCCGTAGCGGATGGCGTTGGTGACGAGCTCGCTGACCACCAGCTCGACGGTGAAGGCGATGTCTTCCAGCCCCCAGGCCGCGACCCGGCGGGCGGCCTCGGCACGAGTGCCGGCCACGGCCGCAGGATCGCAGTCCAGGTCCCAGGTGGCCACGTGACCGGAGTCCAGGGCGCGGGTGCGGGCGATGAGCAAGGCGACGTCGTCGGTGGGCGGGCCTGAGAGCAGAGTGTCCAGGACGGCTGTGCACACCTCCTCCAGCTGGTCGGCGGGCCGGGCCAAGGCCCGTCGTAGCCGCTGGAGTCCCGCATCGGTGTCTCGGCCGCAGGCCTTGGTCAGGCCGTCGGTGTACAGGACGAGCAGACTCCCTTCGGGCAACTCCTGCTCAACAGCCTCGAAAGGCAGCCCACCCATGCCCAGCGGTGGACCCGGCGGCACGTCGAGGAAGTCGACGTGGCCGTCCGGAGTGACCACCGCGGGCGGGGGATGACCGGCGCTGGCGACGGTGCAGCGGCGCGAGATCGGGTCATGGACCACGTACACGCACGTGGCGATGAGATCGGTGACGATCTCCAGATCGTCGTCGACGGCAGTGTCCTCCTCCGCCGCGAGGTGGGTGACCAGGTCGTCCAGATGGACAAGGAGTTCGTCGGGGGGCAGGTCGACGTCGGCCAGCGTGCGCACCGCGGTCCGCAGCCGCCCCATGGTGGCGGACGCGCGGAGGCCGTGGCCCACCACATCACCGACGACCAACGCCACCCGGGCCCCGGACAGCGGAATCACGTCGTACCAGTCGCCGCCCACCCCGGCAAGGGAGCGGGCGGGAAGGTAGCGGGAAGCCACCTCCACCGCCTCCTGCTCCGCCAACTGGTGCGGAAGCAGGCTCCGTTGCAGGGCCACTGCGGTGGTGCGCTCACGGGTGTAGCGGCGAGCGTTGTCGACGGCGACGGCGGCACGTGCCGCGATCTCCTCGGCGAGGAGCAGATCGTCCTCGGTGAAGGAAGCCCGGCGCCGATGACGGACGAGCACGGCCACACCCAGGGTGACGCCGCGGGCGCTCAGCGGCACCACCATGACGGAGTGGATCCCGTGGGCGTGGACGACCCGGGCCCGCTGGGGGTCGCCCGTCGCCCACCGCGCGATGGCCGGGTCCAAGGAGCCGTGGAGAGAGGACCGGCCGGTGGCCAGAACGCGGGCGGGCGGCGAGGACCGTGGGTAATAGTCCACTTCGCCGACCCTGATCACCGACTCGGGGACACCAGGAAGGATCGACTGGTGTGCGGCACGGAGCAGGGCCACGCCCTCGGCCGACGGCCTGGGTTCCACGCCGCGGAAGAGCGAGTCCAACAGGTCGACGGTGACGAAGTCGGCCAGCCGGCCTGTCACCACATCGGCCATCTCCTGAGCGGTCTGCGTCACGTCCAGCGTGCTGCCCACCCGGGCACTGACCTCGTTCAGCAGGGCGAGGCGCTCCCGTGCCCCGTACTCCGCGGTGGTGTCCACCGCGGTGAACTGCACACGATGCACCTGGCCCCCCGCATTCCTCAGCGGGGACAGAGTCACTGCCAAGATCCGCTCACCAGGCTCGGCCCGAGCGTCGGCGTACACCTCCAGGTGCTCGGCTCCGCCCGTCTTGAACACCCGGCGCATCCCCCCTTCCACCTCCTCGTAGGCGGAGCCGGGCATGAACTGCGTCAATCGCTGACCGCGCATCTGCTCTTCGGTCAGGCCGGCCACACGCGCCATGCCACTGCTCGCCCGCAGGATCCGCAGCTCGGCGTCGCAGATCGCCACCGGCACGTGGCACTGTGTGAACGCCTCCTCCACCATCGCGTTCCCCGCGCGCTGAGGCGTCGGCTCCATAGGCGTGGACACGATCAGTCCTCCACAGTCCAGTGACGGAGACCTCACCCCACAGTCCTGCCTCCTGTGTACCGCTCTTTGCCCACCCGCGCAGATCGCCCGGCGAGCACGTGACGCCGCCGCGAGGCCCGCTTGCCGACCGCGTCGGAGATCCGCCGTACGGCAGACCCAAGCAGCTTGCCTTCGCACAGGGCGAAGACCGTGCGACCGCGGTTGCGCACCACCAGGGGTCACATGACAGGGGCAGGCGGACGAGGGCACACGGCCGTCAAAGTACTTAAGGTGTTGGTGGGATTCAGTCGTTCATCCCCACGGTCCCCACAGTCATTCATCCCGCACGTGAGTGTTCCATGACGAACGAGCAGCAGACGCCCGAGCTGCCTGGCGCATATGGAGCGGAGCAGGCCGCGGACCTGCCGTACCAGCAGTCCGTCCTGGACGCTGCCCGCGCTGTCGCTCAGGGCGCCGCCGTGGCGGCCGCCGTTCTGGGCGCGGCGGGTCTGTCCGGCTGGGTCTTCGCCGTCGACGTCCTGAGGCGTGTGCCCGGTGACGACGCGGCCATGAGCGCGAACACGGCCCTGGCTCTGCTGGCACTGGGTGTCTCACTGTTTCTGGTGGCTTGCGGCCCGGTCACCCGGTGGGCGACCGTCGTGGCGCGCGCGGCCGGTGCGCTGGCCGTGGTGATCGGTGGGCTCACCGTCATGGAGTACGTGACCGGGGTGGGCCTGGGCATCGACCAACTGCTCTTCAAGGACGACACCGTGGGGCCGGCGTCGCAGGTGCCCGGACGGATGGCGCCCAATACGGCCGCGGCACTGATCGTCGCGGGCGTGTCAGCCCTGTGCGCGAGCACCCGTCGGCTCCCCGCCTGGACCAGTCAGATCCCCGGCCTGGCCGTCCTCACGCTGGGGATGCTGCGGTTGTACGGGTTCGCATACTCCGTGCCGGAACTCGAGCGGTTCGGCGCCTACAAGGGGATGGCCCTGTACACCGGCGTTGCCCTGGTGCTGCTGGGCGTCGCCGGCTTCCTCGCGCGGCCGGACAGCGGTCCTGCCGGGCTGCTGATGAACGCGGGCACCACGGGTGCGCTGGGGCGCCGGCTGTTCGGAACGGTCCTGGTGGTACCGCCGCTGCTGGGCGGGCTCGTCCTGGCCGGTGAGGACGCGGGCCTGTTCGGAACGCGTCTGGGCACCGCACTGCTGGTCTGCGGGCACGTGGCCGTGTTCACCGCGGTCATCTTCGCGACCTTGGTCGTGGGCCGCCGTATCGAGGTGGCGCACGCGCGTGCGGAGTGGCAGGTGCGGCAGAACGAACTGCTGCAGGCCTTCATGGACCACACGCCCGCGGTGGTCTTCATCAAGGACCTGGACGGGCGCTTCCTGGCGGTCAACACGACCTTCGAGGAGAGCCTGGGCCTGTCTCGCGAACGGGTACTGGGCCGCAGGGACAGGGATGTCATGCCGCCCGCCATCGCGCGTCAGGCGAGGGCCGCCGACCTGGCCATGCTGGCCGAGGGCGCTCCCATGCAGCGGGAGGAACTGATCACCCTTCCCGGGGGCCCGCGGGACTTCCTCACCAGTCTGTTCCCGCTCCGGACCGCTTCCGGCACTCCCTACGCCGTATGCGGTGTGATCACCGACATCACCGACCGAGTCGAGGCACAGCGCGAAGTGCGACGGGCCAACAGGCGCTTCCTCGCGCTGCTGGAATCGGCCCCCGACGCCCTGCTGATCACGGACGGTCAAGGCGTCGTCGTCATGGCCAATGCGCAGGTGCAGAAACTGTTCGGACGTGCGCCGGCCGACCTCGTGGGCACCCCGGCCGTCGAACTGGTGCACGCCTCACGGCGTCGCAGGTACAGCGCGCTCCTCCGTGCCTACCTGCGGCAGGCCGACCCGAAGCCGATCCTCCTGGACCAGGGCCTGTACGGGCGGGACAGCGACGGCGGTGAGTTCCCCGTCGAGGTGAGCCTCAGCAGCCTCCGGGCCGAGGAGGAGACGCGGGTGTTCCTGACCGTACGGGACATCACCGAACGCAGACAGGCCGAGGCCGAACGCGCCGAACGCTACGAGGAGCACCGGCGCATCGCCTATACGCTGCAGCACAGCCTCATGGGCGAGCCGGCCCGACTTCCCTACCTTCCCAGCGCTCACCGGTACCTGGCATCCGTCCAGGACCCCGGAGTGGGCGGCGACTGGTTCGACATCGTTCCGCTGGGCCGGGCCCGTACGGGGATCGTCGTCGGCGATGTGATGGGCCGAGGGCTGGAGGCGGCGGCCGTCATGGGCCAGATGCGCGCGGCCTCCCACGCGCTGGCCCGCACAGGCGTGCCGCCGAGTCGGCTCATGACCGGGCTGGACGCCTTCGTCGCCGACCTGGCGGACCAGCTCGTCACCTGCGTCTACCTGGTGCTGGACCACCGTGCCCACGAGGTCACCGTGTGCTCGGCGGGACACCTTCCCGTCATCGTCCTGCCCCCGGATCAGCCCGCCCGCCGGCTGCCGGCGCCGGTCGGGGTCCCCCTGGGCGTCAATGATCCGTGCGGCGCCGGGGTGCCCTTCCGACAGACGACCCAGCCACTGCCGCCGGGTAGCACCCTCGCGCTCTACACCGACGGACTGGTCGAGAGACCCGGCACCGACATCGAGGCCCAGATCGACGTTCTCGCCCACACTCTCGACGTCGAACTGAAGGGTGCTCCGCTGGATCCGCAGAGGCTCGACCAGGCTGCGGACCGGCTGATCAGAACCCTCATTCCGGACACGGCGGCGCACGACGACGACGTGACGCTGCTCCTCGTCGGGCTGCCGGAGCCGGAGGGAGAGGTCGCCCGCGGCTGACCGCCACGGCAGGCGCGAACCGCTCTGGCGGCCGATGACGGCCGAGATCTGTAGATTTGTTGAGTAGGTCCTACGGCTGTCCAGCGTGCGGCGGCCGCGCCCGTGCTCATGAGCGTCGCAGGCGAGGCAACATGTCCGACTTGAGTGCGCCGATCGTGGCCACATTCCTCGTGTATGTGGCCGTCATGATCGGAACAGGCATCTGGGCCTACAGCCGCACTCACACCTTCGCCGACTTCGCCCTGGGTGGCCGCAGGCTCCCCGCGTTCGTCGCCGCCCTGTCCGCAGGCGCCAGCGACATGTCCGGCTGGCTGTTCCTGGCCTTCCCGGGAGCGGTGTACGCGGCCGGAATCGGGGCAAGCTGGATCGCGGTCGGTCTGGTGGTCGGAACCTACCTCAACTGGCTGTTCGTCGCGCCGAGGCTGCGCACCTACACCGAACGCGCCGGGAACGCCGTGAGCCTGTCGGCCTACCTGGAGGAGCGGTTCGAGGACCGCACCCGGATGCTCCGGATGGTCTCGGCGGCGGTGACTCTTGTGTTCTTCACCGTCTACGTCGCCAGCGGGCTGGTGGCCGGAGGACTGCTCTTCGGGCACATCTTCGGCGCGGGGTTCAGGCTCGGCGTGGCCCTGACCGCACTGGTGATCGTCGTCTACTCATGCCTGGGCGGATTCCTCGCCGTGAGCCTGACGCACGTCATGCAGGCCACGCTGATGTTCCTCGCCCTGCTCGTGCTCCCCGTCGTCGGTATCGGGGCGCTGGGCGGCGTCGGCGCACTGCGTGACTCACTCAACAGCAAGACGCCCAGCCTGCTGGACATGGGTGCCAAGGTCGACTTCACGGACGGCCGGTGGTCGGCAGGCGGCGGATCGCTCGGCGCCGTCGCGATCATCTCGCTTCTCTCCTGGGGCCTCGGCTACTTCGGCCAGCCACACATCCTGGCCCGCTTCATGGGCATCCGCAGCACCGGTGCCGTACCGGCGGCCCGTCGTATCGAAACCGGGTGGGTCGTCGTCGTGCTCGCCGGCGCCACGTTCGTCGGTCTGCTGGGCGTCGCCCAGGCCGGCACTCCGCTCCACGATCCGCAGACGGTGTACATCACGCTGAGCCGGACACTCTTCAGCCCGTGGGGTGCCGGCGTGATGCTGATCGCGGTGCTCGCCGCGATCATCTCGACCGCGGACAGCCAGCTCCTCGTGTCGTCCGTCGCCCTCACGGAGGACTTCTACCACGCGTTCCTCAACCGCCGCGCCTCGGACCGGGCACTGGTGTGGGTGGGGCGCGCCGCCGTCGTCGTCGTGACGCTGGTTGCCTCCCTGATCGCGCTCAGAGGCGGCGGGCTGCTGGGTATCGTGGGCTACGCCTGGGCGGGCTTCGGCGCCGCCTTCGGCCCGGTCGTCCTGCTCTCGCTCTACTGGCCCCGCATGACCTGGGCAGGGGCCATGGCCGGGATCGTGTCCGGAGCGGCCACGGTGCTCCTGTGGCGTGTGGTCAAACCGCTGCACGGCCCCTTCTGGTCGGGCATCTACGAGATGATTCCGGGCGTCCTGGTCGCCACGGTCGCGGCACTGGTCTTCGGCAGATTCGTCGGCCGGCCCCCGAAACGGGCCTTCTGGCGGATGCCGGGCGGCGGGGTGAGCCAGCTGATGCTCACTCCCTTCCTCAGCCACGCACCGGTCGGTATCGCCGTCCTCGACACGGATCTGCGGTACGTCTGGGTGAACGAGCCACTGGACCGCCAGATCCCCCTCAAACGACGGCTGGGGCGGCGAATGGCGGAGGTCCTGCCGCAAGCCGAGGCCGACGCCTTCGAGGAGCAGATGCACGAAGTCCTGCGGACCGGCGCTCCGGTGATGGACTACGAGTACCGCGGCGCCGGCTACACGGTGCACGACCGAAGCCGCGCGATCTCCGCCTCCTTCTTCGCGATGAAGGACCGCCACGACCGGAACGTGGGCGTCTGGTACATGATCATCGACGTCACGGAGCGATGGCGGGCGCAGGAACGCCTGGCCCTGCTCAACGACGCCGCCGCCCGCATCGGCAGCACCCTGGACGTGAGACAGACCGCGCAGGAACTGGCCGACGACGCGGTGCCGGCCGTCGCCGATTTCGTCGCCGTCGATCTGCTGGACTCCGTCATGCGGGGTGAGGAACCGGCACCCGGGCCGGTCGGCATGGCGCCCGTCATCCGACGCGCGGGGCAGCAGTCGGTCCGCGAGGGCTGCCCCGAGTCGACGCTGGCCGTGGGGGAGTCGGTCCGGCGTGCCCCCTCGTCGCCCGTGACCCGCTGCCTCCTGGAAAGCAGCACCCTCGTCGAACGGATCGTGGACCACACCCACAGCCCGTGGGTGACCGAGGACGAGTCGCTCGGTACCTCCATCCGCGACTACGACTTCCGCTCGCTCATGGTGGTTCCGGTGCGTGCGCGCGGCGTCACCCTGGGCGTGGCGACATTCGCCCGCTCCCGGCGGCTGGGACCCTTCGAAGCGGAGGACGCCCTTCTGGCCGAGGAACTCGTCTCACGCGCGGCGGTGTGCATCGACAACGCACGCAGATTCACCCGCGAGCGGACCGCGGCGCGATCCATGCAGCGCTACCTGCTGCCGCAGGACCTGACCGGAGGATCCGCTCTGGAGGCGGCCTCCTGGTACCTCCCGGCGGATGCCCCGAGCGGCGTGGGCGGCGACTGGTTCGACGTGATCCCGCTCTCCGGAGCACGCGTCGCACTGGTCGTCGGAGATGTGGCCGGGCACGGCATCAACGCGGCAGCGACCATGGGGCGTCTGCGCGTCGCCGTACGCACGCTCGCCAACCTCGACCTCTCCCCGGACGAACTGCTGGCCCATCTGGACGACCTGGTCATCGGCCTCATGGGGGCGCACGACACGGAAGTTCCGGCGGCGGCCGAGGACGAGGCGACGGGCACCGCGTTCCTGGGCGCCACCTGCCTGTACGCCGTCTACGACCCGGTCAGCAGGCGGTGCACCATGGCCCGGGCCGGCCACCTTCCCCCGGTGATCGTCGGACCCGGCGGCGGCGCCGACGTCCTGGACATACCCGCCGGACCGCCACTCGGCCTCGGCTACCTCCCCTTCCAGGCCGTCGAGGTCGAACTGGCCGAAGGCAGCCTCATCGCCCTCTACACCGACGGCCTCATCGAGTCCGTCGACCGGGACATCGACATCGGGCTCTCCCGGCTGGGCGATGCCCTCGCGGCGCCCCGGCCGACACTGGACGAGACCGGCCGCAGAGTGATCGACAGCCTCCTGACCGGTCCCCCGCCCGACGACGCGGCCCTGCTCCTCGCCCGCACCCGGGTCCTGGCCGCGGACCGTGTAGCCTCCTGGGACCTGCCCAGCGATCCGGCCGCCGTCGCGCACGCCCGCACTCTCGCCGCCCAGCAGCTGACGCAGTGGGGCGTCCCCGATCTGACGTTCACCACGGAACTCATCGTCAGCGAACTGGTCACCAACGCCATCCGCCATGCGGCCGGACCGGTCTGCCTGCGTCTGATCCGGGACCGCGCCCTGATCTGCGAGGTCTCCGACGCCAGCAGCACCTCACCACGCCTGCGCCATGCCCGGACCACGGACGAGGGAGGGCGGGGCCTGTTCATCGTCGCCCAGCTCGCCCGTCGATGGGGCACCCGCTACACGGCGACCGGCAAGATCATCTGGACGGAGCAGGCCATTGCGGCTGACGCGGTGCCCAGCGCGACGCGCGGATCAGCCCTCGTCGAATGACACGGATCTCGTGACTCCGGACCAGCCGATGGTCCACCGCAACACCGTCCACGACCGCGTCCCGCGGCCCGTCGCCCCCTACGACCTCGACGCCAACGCCTTCGACCTCCACTTCGCTCTCGACGTCTGCCGCCGACCCGGGGCGAAGGACCTGCGCCGCACGCGAGGACGACCGGGCGCGGCCCCGGTACATCCCGGGCGTCCCGAGCCTCAGGGCTCCAGGACGAGCAGCTGCGCCTCCTGAGGGGACCAGCCGACCGTCACCTCGGTGTCGGGGTCGCCGGGTGCGCGCGAGCCCGTGCCGAGTTCCCGCACGACCACGTCCTGGCCGCCGATGCGCAGTCGGTGGCGGACCGTGGCACCGAGGCCGGTGGAGGACAGTACCCGGCCGGAGCCGCGGTTCTCGGTGCGGTCGGCGTCGACGAACCGCAGATGCTCGGGGCGGATGGAGACCGCGTACGCGTCGCCCGTGGCCCCCCGATCCCGTACCCGGCCGACTCCCCATGCGCCGAGGTCGACGACGGCCTCGCCGTCCTTGCGTTCGAGCACCGTGCACGGCAGCAGGTTGGTGTCGCCGAGGAAGTTGGCCACCCAGTCGGTGCGCGGATGGGCGTAGACGTCCTCGGGGGCGCCCTCCTGCACGATCCTGCCGTCGCGCATGACCACGATCCGGTCGGACATCGACATGGCCTCGTCCTGGTCATGGGTGACGAACAGGACGGAGATGCCGAGCGACTGTTGCAGTGTCTTGACCTCGTCCTGCATCTGCTCACGCAGGCGCTTGTCCAGGGCGGCCATCGGTTCGTCCAGGAGCAGGGCCGCAGGGTTGAACACCAGTGCGCGGGCGAGTGCGACGCGCTGCTGCTGCCCGCCGGACATCTGACGCGGACGACGGTCGCCGAATCCGGCCAGACCGACGCGGGCGAGTGCCTCCTCCGCGCGCCGGCGCCGCTCACCTCGCTGGATCCCGCGCATGCGCAGCGGGAACTCGACGTTCTCGACGGCGCTCATGTGCGGGAACAGGGCGTAACTCTGGAAGACGATGCCCAGGTTGCGGTCCTTGGGGGGCAGCCGGTCCACCGGTTTGCCGTCGATCAGCACGGTGCCGGAGGTGAGTTCCTCGAATCCCGCGACCATCATCATGGTCGTGGTCTTGCCCGAGCCGCTCGGCCCGAGCAGCGTGACGAACTCGCCCGGTTCGACCGACAGATCGAGATCGTCGACGGCGGCGACGTTCCCGTACATCTTGCGTACACTCCGCAGCTCGATGGCGCCACGCCGCTCCTCGTGGGGAGCCGCGGGGGATGCCTGGACTGTGCTCGTGGTCGTCATGGTTCACCCTGTCTGTTCGGGAGCGGTCAGGGGCAGCAGCCGCGCGACGGAGCGGCGGCGGATCGTGAAGCAGGCCTGTACGAGCAGACCGAGCGTGGCGACGGTGACGAGCATCGCCGAGGACACGGCGATCTTCGGGGTCAGGTTGTACTGGATGTCGGTGAACATCTTCACCGGCAGCGTCGTCGCGTCCGGGGACTGCAGGAACAGCGCGATGACCGTCTCGTCGATGGACACGGAGAAGGCGAACAGGGCACCCGCGACGAGTCCTGGCCGGATGACCGGGAGATAGACGAACCGCATGACGGAGAAGGCTCCCGCGCCCAGGCTGCTCGCCGAGCGTACGAGGGCCGGGTTGAGCCCGGCGAGGCCGGCCCGCACGGTGAGGAAGGCGTACGGCACGGCGATCACGGCATGGGCGAGGCCGATCGGCAGGACCGTCCCCACCATGCCGAGGGAGATGAAGAACTGGTAGAACGCCAGAGCCATCACCACCGCGGGCACGATCATCGGCGCGAGCAGCAGGCCCGTCACCGCCGCCTTCCCGGGAAACTCACGCCCGTGCAGCGCCACGGCGGCCGTCCCCCCGACCAGCACCGCGATCGCCACGGCGATCGCAGCCGCTTGGAGGCTCGCGGACAGGGCCGTCATCCACGCCTGGTCGCTGAAGAATCCGGTGACCGCCGCCGTCGACAACTGCCTGGGTGGGAAGGTGATGTAGCGGCTTCCGGTGAACGCGACCGGCAGCACGATCAGCGTCGGCACCACCAGGAAGACGAAGACCGGCACGGAGGCGATCAGCGAGGGCACATGTCGAGGTCTAGCCGGCCTCATATTCGCCTCCTGCACGAAGAATCCGCTGGTATACGGCGACGAGCACGCTGACGACGACGGTCAGCAGCAGCGCGAGCGCGGACGCACCGGCGAAGTCGGTCAACTGCCGTGCGTAGAAATCGATCTGGTTGGCGATCATCATGTCGCCGGGGCCGCCGAGCACGACGGGCGTGATGAAGAACCCCGTGCTGATGATGAACACCAGCAGACCCGCGGCGGAGACCCCCGGCACCGTCAGGGGCAGGATGATCCGCCGGAAGACGGACGCCTCGCCCGCCCCCAGCGACCTGGCCGCCAGTTCGAGCCGGTCGTCGATCGCGGCCAGGGCCGCGAAGATCGGGAAGACGGCGTACGGCAGCAGGTAGTGCACCATGCCGAGCACGACGGCGAACCGGTTGTGGAGCAGGGCCAGCGGGGCCTCGGTGAGACCGAGCCCCTGCAGCGCGGTGTTCACCAGGCCGTTGTCCTGCAGCAGGACCGCCCAGGCGAAGTTCTTCACCAGGACGCCCGTCCAGAAGGGCAGCAGCACCAGCGCGAAGAGGACGACCCGCGCCAGCGGGCCGCGCCGCCAGATCACCACGGCCAGCAGGTAGCCCAGCACCACCGTGGCGAGCGTCGACAGCGCGCTGATCTCGAAGGTGTTGAGCAGCGACCGCGACACCAGCGGGTCCTTGAGCACGCGCTGGTAGGCGTTGTCGTGGGTGCTCGCCGCGACGAGTTCGCCGAGGGGCGTCAGGAAGAGTACGGCGTCGAAGGCGAGGGCGGGCGCCAGCAGCAGCAACCATGTGCCGCGCGGGCGCCGGCGCCGGCGCGGCACATCGGCACCGGTGGGAGCGGATGCGGGCGCCGCGGCAGACGTGACGGTGGGCGTCATCAGCTGCCCGCCTGCCACAGCTTGAAGCGCTGCTCGGTCGCCTTGAGGTTCTTGGCCCACCAGGCGTCGTCGCGGACCAGGATGGAGTCCGCCAGCTTGGGGCTGGTGGGCAGGGAGTCGGCCACCGAGGAAGGCAGCTTGGCCAGAGCCGGGGTGTTGGCCAGGGTGAGGTTCGTGGTCTGGATGAAGTCGGCGCCGGCCGCGGCGTCGTTGCTCATGAAGTCCAGGAGCCGGAAGGCCGCCTCCTTGTTCCTGGCCCCCTTGGGCACCACGAAGTAGTCGCCCGCGACGACGCTGTTCCTGGCGGTGAAGTTGAGCCTCGCGCCGTCCTTGCGGGCGGCGCTGATCCGGTTGTTGAAGCTGGTCGAGAGTGCGACCTCACCCGAGGTCAGCTGCTGGATCGGCTCCTGGTTGGCCGTGTGGTAGATCAGCCTGTCGCGCCCGGGGTGCTGGGCCAGGTACTTCAGCGCGGCATCGACGTCCAGCGGGTAGATCTTGTCGAAGGGGACGCCGGCGGCGAGCCGTGCCGCCTCCAGGATCGAGCTGTCGGACAACTGCGAGTAGACGGAACGCTTGCCCCGGTAGCGGCCTTGGTCCAGGAACTGCTCCCAGTTCTGGGGCGCCTGGGCATCGGGAATGTGCTTCTGGTCCCAGGCCATCACGAAGAGGAAACTCAGATACTTGATGCCGTGGTCGGCCTTCGCGTAGGACGGCAGCCCCTTGTCGCTGATGACGCCGTAGTCCAGCTTCTCCAACAGACCTTCGTCGACGGCCTGGAGGTACTCCGGCGCGGTCAACTCCACCAGATCCCACTGGACGTCACCCGACTGCACCTGGGCCTTGAGTCCGGCGAGGCTCGTGTTGGCCAGCAGCGACGGGCGCACCCCCGTCTTCTTTTCGAACGGCTTGAGTAGCGTCTTCGTCAGCTGGTCGTTGTAGGAGCCGCCGTACGAGGTGACGGTCACCGTGCTGTTCGGCTTGGCCGACGGGACCGACTTGGTGCTGCACGCGGTGAGCAGAGTCCCCGCGAGGGGTGCCGCCAGCGCGGAAGCTCCGGCTGCCCGCAGGATCGACCGGCGGCTCATGCTTCTGTGTGCCTGCTCATTCATGGTGACCATGCCTTTCTTGGACACGACGGCTCCGAGTCGGAGACACCCGTGACAGGTGTGCGACGCGATCGACAACGGGGCGCGGCAGGATCAGCCCCGGAGAGGGAGGGGAAAGAGGGGAGAAGAGCGGATCCGAGGGATCCAATGCACTGCGATCTGTGTCATGAGCGGACAGGCGGGGATGACGACCTGGGCAACCGACAGCCGTCGCCAACGGCCATGACTTCCGGAACTCGTTGGCATCCGCCATCACGATCAGGCGATCGGCGGACAAGGAAACGATCCGGTACACGCGGTCTGCACCGGCCCGGCGACCGCGTGGCGCAACAGTAGGGACATGCCCTCTGCGCGTCAATGAGCGCAGGAGTGTGCAGACCATCCATTGAGGCGGCTGGACTATGGATGAATCCACCACTTCTTGGCCGGTCGGGCGGCGGGATAGCGTCATCGTCAATTCCGCGTCGTGCGGGCCGGGCCCCCTGCCCCGAGCGACCGGAACGCCGCACTGCCGCCCCCACCCCCTGCGGCGCTGCGCCGTCGCCACCGTCCAGCCGGCCTGACCCCGGATCCGCCGACGGCAGATCTCCGCATCCCCACGCACCATCCCGCACTCACCACTCCGCACTCCCCACGATTCCCGAGCCACGAGGAGCACAGAACGTCGTGAGCGAAATCCGTACGCTGCGCAACTACATCGACGGTCGATTCGTCGACGCGAAGGACGGCCGTACGCTGCAGGTGGTCGACCCCAGCACCGGTGAGGTGTACGCGAGTTCACCGCTTTCGGGGGCGGCAGACGTGGATGCGGCGATGGCAGCCGCGGCGGCAGCCTTTCCCGCGTGGCGCGACTCCACCCCCAGCACCCGGCAGAAGCTGCTCCTGAAGATCGCGGACGCCGTCGAGGCACGCGCTGAGGAACTGGTCGAGGCGGAGTGCCGCGACACCGGCAAGCCCCGCACCCTGACCAGGACCGAAGAGATCGTTCCCATGGTCGACCAGCTGCGCTTCTTCGCGGGCGCGGCGCGTCTGCTGGAGGGAAAGGCAGCGGGGGAGTACACGGAGGGCCTGACCTCCATCATCCGGCGTGAGCCGATCGGTGTGTGCGCGCAGGTCGCGCCCTGGAACTACCCGATGATGACGGCGGTGTGGAAGTTCGCACCGGCGATCGCCGCGGGCAACACCGTGGTTCTCAAGCCGTCGGACACCACCCCCGCGTCCACGGTGCTGCTCGCCGAGATCGTCGGTGGCGCACTCGGGGAGCTGGATCTGCCCGCGGGCGTGCTCAATGTCGTGTGCGGCGACCGGGACACCGGGCGGCTCATGGTCGAGCACCCGGTTCCGGCCCTGGCCGCCATCACCGGGTCCGTACGTGCCGGCATGCAGGTCGCCCAGAGCGCCGCGAAGGACGTCAAACGCGTCCACCTGGAGCTCGGCGGCAAGGCACCCGTGGTCGTCTTCGACGACGCGGACATCGTGCAGGCCGTCGAGGGCATCACGACCGCGGGCTTCTTCAACGCCGGACAGGACTGTACGGCCGCAACCCGTGTGCTGGTCCACGAGTCCGTCCACGACGAGTTCGTCGCCGTACTGGCCAAGGCCGCCGCCGAGGTCAGGACCGGGGGCATCGACGAGGAGGGCGTGCTCTTCGGCCCGCTGAACAACGTCAACCAACTCGCCCAGGTGAGCGGCTTCGTCGACCGGCTCCCCTCGCACGCCAAGGTCGAGGCAGGCGGTCACCGCGTCGGAGACAGAGGCTATTTCTACGCCCCCACAGTCGTCTCCGGCCTCAAGCAGGACGACGAGATCATCCAGAACGAGGTCTTCGGCCCGGTCATCACCGTCCAGTCCTTCACCGACGAGGATCAGGCCGTGGAGTGGGCCAACGACGTCGACTACGCTCTTGCCTCCTCGGTCTGGACGAAGGACCACGCCCGCGCCATGCGCATGTCGAAGCGCCTCGACTTCGGCTGCGTATGGATCAACACCCACATGCTCCTCGTCGCCGAAATGCCTCACGGCGGCTACAAGAAGTCCGGCTACGGCAAGGACCTTTCGGCATACGGCTTCGAGGACTACACCCGCATCAAGCACGTCATGACAGCGCTGTGATGCCTGCCGTGCGCGGTGCGGACCGATGGACACGGCGCGGCTCGGCGCCATAGCCGAGGACGGGGTTGACCAGCGGATACTCGCCGTCCACACCGGTTCCGTCCGGGCTCACAACGTCCCGAGGGCCGGCGCCCGGGGTGCGCGACGCCGACGAACCGGTGAAACGATGAGAGAGCCGCCCGGCTGCCGAGGGACACCGGATTGCCCGGCCGCGGCTGCGCCGTCGAAGCCGAGCCGCCCCATCGGATGGTCCTCCGGCCACCGCCGCCTGGCCCGACCGGGCAGGAGATCGACATGAAAACGTTGCTCGCAGAGGTCCTCGATGCGCATGGTGGCCTCGACCGCTGGAACGCACTCACCCGGGTCCGCGCCACCATCGTCAGCGGTGGCGACATGTTCGTCATCAAGGGGATGCCGCAGGACTCCACTCCCCGGGAGATGAACGTCTGGCTGCACGAGCAGCACGCCTCCGTGATGCCGTTCGGCGCCCCGACCAGAAGACCGACTTCACGGCCGACCGAATCAGCATCGAGAGAATCGACGGCCGTGTCGTGGCCGAACGGACCCAACCGAGGAAGTCGTTCACGGGCCACGAGCTCAGTACCCCCTGGGACCCGCTGGACCGGCCTACTTCAACGGATACGCGCTGTGGACGTATCTCACGACGCCCTTCCTGCTGGCCATGCCGGGCTTCACCCTCACCGAAATCGAACCATGGCGGGAAGGAGACGAACTCTGGCGCGGCCTGCGCGCGACCTTCCCGTCCGGCATCGCCAGCCACAGCACCCAGCAGGACTTCTACTTCGGCCCCGACCACCTCCTGCGCCGGCATGACTATCACGTCGACATCGCAGGTGGTTTCGCCGCGGCGCAATACGTCCACGACATGGTGGAAGCAGACGGGATCCGCCTGCCCACCGAACGCCGGGCCTACCGAAGCGCTGCGGACGACCGCCCGATCCTGGACCAGACGATGGTCTCCATCGACATCAGCAACGCTCGGTTCACCTGACATCGCGGGCGAAGGCTTCTCCTCGTTCGAGCGTGCGTGCTTGTTGGCTGGAAAGTTCCGGTTCAGCGTGTTCGACCCCGCGGCTTCAGCGGTACGGGCGGCAGCTCGGGCGCAGGCAGCGGAGCCCCGTCGCACCCCTTCACCTCCCCGAATCTCGTCCCGCTCCGCCACTCCTCGCGAGCCTGCTCGATCTTCCCCTGCGTGCGGCGAAGTTCCACCACACCAGTGGCCTGCGCGACTGCTCCTGGTCAGCAAAAGGTCAGCATCAGTCGCGAGGAGTCGGTCGGCCGTGGCACGGGATTCGTTGGTTCGAGGGATGGGCTTTTTCTTCAAGGAGTGCGAGCATCCGCAGCCCAGGTTGGTCGAGGTGACATCACCCCTACAAGATCCGGTACTGTTCGGCGGCCGGGAAGCAGTTGGAGCCGTGAGCTGGACGATGTGATCCGGCGGCTGCTCGGACGGTGACCGGCACGTCGGCCGGCCGACGACCGTGCTCTCGCCGTGACGCATTGTCCGCACTCCGGTGGTGAGCTTGTTCCCCGCGCCCGCGTACGAGTGAGGTCAGGGTGCGGGAAGCCGGTGCTCGTGCCAGGCGCGGGCGGCGGTGGTCCGCGCTCCCGTGATGGTGTGCACGGTGAACACCAGGGCCAGCGCCCATCCCACGGAGCTGTACTCCGTGTCGGTGGCCGCCCAGGCCGCCAGGCCGATGACGGCGCTCGCGCACGGCAGCGTCCACGCGACCCAGATATCGCTGTGCTCGTACGCGACATGCTCGTACCACGTCGCACCCCAGATCAGCAGGGTGCCGACCGCCAGCCCCAGCACAGGGCTCAGCGCCACCCATCCAAGCATCGATCCGTTCGGCTTCCGCACAGCTTGCTCCCCCGAACTCGCTTCGCTGCCCCTGGTTTTGTCTCCTCAGCGTCACGCAGAACGCACTGTCGCACCAGAGTTCCGCAACCACTCATGTGGTTGCGGAGCCGACGGCACTTGAGTCGCGGTTGAGCCGCCTCGTCCGGCCCCATGTCACACTCGGCCCATGCTCCACAGGCGTGCTGATCAATTTCTGATCGAACGGACAAAACAAATTCGCAGGGGACTCATGGGAACCCCATTGGTTCCCTTGGCGGACGAGCAGTGCGACATCGTCGCCAAGCTGGAATTCTGCAATCCCGCCGGAAGTACCAAGGACCGTTCGGCACTGTGGATTCTGGAACGAGCGATCGGCCGAGGGGAGATAACGCACGACACCACGGTGGTCGAATCGTCGTCCGGCAATTTTGCGCTGGCTCTTGCTTTCTACTGCCGTATGCTCGGCCTGTCGTTCGTTCCGGTGATCGATCCGAACTGCAACGAGGCCACCGAGGCCCAACTCCGTTTACTGTGCGAGCGGGTGGAGAAGGTCTCCATCCGTGACACGGCGGGCAGCTACCTGAAGTCGCGGCTGTCCCGGGTACAGGAACTGCTGGTCGACCTCGACTCGGCGTACTGGCCCAACCAGTACGCCAATCCGGATGCCCGTGACGCGCACTACCGCTTCACCGCGGGTGAACTGATCGCGCAGGCGGGCCCGCTCGACTACCTCTTCGTCGGCGTGGGTACGGGCGGCACGATCGCCGGGCTCTCCCACCGGATCAAGGAGACCTACCCGCGCTGCGTGATCGTCGCCGTCGACACCGAAGGCTCGGTGATCTTCGGAGGGCCGCCGAAGAAGCGGCGTATCCCCGGCATCGGCTCCAGCATCGTGCCTCCGCTGTGCGGTGAGGCGCTGATCGACCAGGTCGAGATCATCTCCGAGATGCGCGCCGTCGAGGCCTGCGGCGTCCTGGTAGCCAAGTACGGTCTGTACGCGGGCGGTTCGACCGGCAGCAGCTATGCCGCCGTCCAGGACCACTTCGCTCGCCACCGTCCCGGCGCACGCCGTCCCCGGGTCGCCTTCATCGCCGCCGACCGCGGCCAGGCATACGCCCAGACCGTCTACAACCCCGCGTGGGTCCAGCAGTTGCGCTCGGAAGCGGTAGAGGCATCCGGCGTCGAAGCCCTGGCCGTCAACTGAAGGAGAAGCACTCCGTGTCCACCCTGGCTCCACCGCCCATGACCGTCATCGGCGCGGGCGACATCGCCGCCGAGACGGACGGTCACCGTCCGGAGCTCCTCGAGGTCGTCCGTTCCGCCTACCTCGCGCATGACGCCGGACAGAGCTCGAACCCGCACAGCTCGTTCCTGCGCTTCCCGCACCAGAACCGGTCGCGCATCATCTCCCTGCCGGCCTATCTGGGAGGCGAGTTCGAGGTCGCCGGCAACAAGTGGATCGCCAGCTTTCCGGACAACACGAAGTACGGAATCCCGCGCGCCTCGGCCACGCTGATCCTCAACGACTGTGTCACCGGCTACCCGTTCGCCTGCATGGAGTCCTCGATCGTCTCGGCGACGCGGACGGCGGGCTCGGCGGTGCTCGGCGCGCAGACGCTGCTCGGCGCGCGTCGTGCCCGCAGAGTCGGCATCGTGGGCACGGGTCTGATCGCCCAGCACGTATGGCGGTTCCTGCGTGATCTCGACTGGGAGATCGACGCCTTCCGGCTCTTCGACCTCGACCAGGCGGCGGCGAGCCGCTTCGGTGCCGTCATGGCCGAGCACACCGGGGCCGAGATCGTGGTCGCCGACACGGTGGAGGACGCGTTCACCGACTGCGACCTGGTGTTGCTGGCCACCGTGGCCGGCGAGCCACACCTGCACGACCCCCGGCTGCTGGCCCACAACCCGGTGGTCCTGCACCTGTCCCTGCGCGACCTGGCCCCCGAAATGATCCTCGCTGCCCAGAACGTCACCGACGACGTCGACCACGCCGTACGCGAGCGCACCTCGCTGCACCTGACCGAACAGCGCACCGGCAACCTGGACTTCGTCGATGGCACCCTCGGCGACCTGCTGCGCGGGCGGCTGCGCCGGGACCAGGGCCGCCCGGCGATCTTCTCGCCGTTCGGACTCGGCGTACTCGACCTCGCCGTCGGCAAGTGGGTGCACGACCGGGTCGTCGCCGCGGGCAGAGGCCACCACGAGAGCGACTTCTTCACCGGGGTGGGGGTCTGACGCATGAGCGCCTCACCCGCACCGGGCCCCGCCGGGGACCGGTACGTCGTCGTGGTGAACCACGAGGACCAGTACTCGGTCTGGTTCGCCGACCGTGCCCTGCCCGCCGGCTGGACCGCCACCGGTGCGCAGGGCACCCGCCAGGAGTGCCTGGACCACATCGAGCAGGTCTGGACCGATCTGACCCCGCGCTCCGCACGAGCGTCCCGATGACGGCCCCTGGCCTCGCAGCGTCCTGGCTGCGCGGGCTCGGCAGCCGTGAACTCACCGCGCGGCGACGCCTGTTCGTCTTCCCGCACGCCGGAGCCGGCGCCTCCTCCTACCGGCTGGCGGCGTACCTGCCGGACACCGTGGAAGTCTGTACGGTCCAGTTGCCCGGCCGGGAGAACCGTTTCACCGATCCGGCCCTGACATCCATGGACGAGGCCGTGGCAGCGCTGGCGCCGCTCATCGCGGAACACATGGACCTGCCGTACGCCTTCTTCGGGCACAGCATGGGCTCCCTGATCGCCTTCGAGACGGCCCGGGAGCTGCGCCAGGTCGGCACGCGCCTGCCTGACCGCCTGTTCCTGTCGGGCATGCGCGCCCCCGGCCTGCCGGACCGCGACCCGCGGCACACGCTGCCGGACGACGAGCTGCTCGCCACAGCCGAGTTCGACGACCTGGACGCCGAGTTGCAGGAGCTGCTGCTGCCCATGCTGCGCGCGGACCTGACGCTGTGCGAGACGTACACGCACCGGGCCGGGGCACCCCTGCCCTGCCCGCTGACCGTTCTGGCCGGCTCGGACGACAACAGCGTCGACGAGGCGGAGCTCGACGGCTGGCGCGAGCACACCTCGGCTGACTTCGAACTGCACCTGTTCCCGGGTGCCCCCCACCTGTATGTGCGCGGCGCGGAACGACAGCTGGCAGAGACGATCACACGCGCCTTCCCCGCACGGGGCTGAGAAAGGATCCGTTCATGGCGCCGACCACCCTGGTCGCACTGTGGGAGCGGCAGGCAGCCGCGACACCCGACGCGGTCGCCGTCGTCGTGGGAGCACACCGCGCGACCTACGCCGACGTGGACCGCCGGGCCACGGCACTCGCCGCGGAGCTGCAGGCACGTGGCATCGGACCCGAGAACCTGGTCGGCGTCTGCCTCGGCCGCTCGGTGGAGATGGTCGTGGCCCTGCTCGGCATCCTGAAGTCGGGTGCCGCGTACCTGCCCCTCGACCCGGGCTACCCGGCCGACCGGCTGCGGCACATGACCACCGACGCGGGGGCCGCGCTGTGGCTGTGCGACGCGGACGGCCGCGCGCAGGCCCTGGCGTCCGGCGTGACCGACGTCCTGCTGGCCGAGGAGTTCCCCTCGGAACCTGGCGCACCCGTGGCCCAGGTGGCGCGTCCGCACCACCTGGCCTACGTCATCTACACCTCCGGATCGACCGGCCTGCCCAAAGGCGTGGCCGTCGACCACGCGGCGATCACCTCGTTCCTGCGCAGTGTGGGCGAACGCCCCGGCCTCGGGGCGGACGACCGGGTCCTCGCACTGACCCCGCTGTCGTTCGACATCTCCATACTGGAGCTGTTCCTGCCGCTGACCCGGGGGGCGACGGTGGTGATGGCCCCGCGCGCCGCCAACACCGACCCCGAGCTGCTGGCCGCCACCATCGCCGAGGCGGGTGTGAGCGTCGTCCAGGCGACCCCGACCACCTGGCGGATGCTGCTGGCGTCCGGCTGGACGGACGGGCACGGCCGGGTACTGCTGTCGGGCGGGGAACCGCTCGATCCGCCGCTGGCCCGCGACCTGCGCGCCACCGGCGGCACCCTGTGGAACCTGTACGGGCCGACCGAAGCGACGGTGTGGGCCACCGCGGCCCGCGTCGACGCCGTGACCGACCGGGTCACAGTCGGCACGGCCCTTTCCAACACCCGGCTGCACGTCGTGGACGAGGGTGGACGGGAGGCCGGCCCGGGAGTCACCGGCGAGCTGTGGATCGGTGGCGCGGGTGTGGCGCGCGGCTACCTCAACCGGCCCGCGCTGACCGCCGACCGGTTCGTGCCCGACCCGTTCGGGGACGCTTCCGGGCGCCTGTACCGGACCGGCGACCTCGCCCGGTGGTCCGACGACGGCACCCTCGAGGTGCTGGGCCGTGACGACCACCAGGTCAAGGTGCGCGGTTTCCGCATCGAGCTCGGCGAGATCGAGGCCTGTGTGCGCAGTCATCCCCTCGTCACGGACGCGGTGGTGGTCGTCGACCTTGACGCAGCGGGCGGTGACCAGTTGGTGGCGTACCTCGTGCCCGCGCACGACGCGCGGAACTCGTCCGATGACCTGCCCCGCCAGGTCCGTGACCATCTCGCACGGCGGCTTCCCGCCCACATGGTGGCCCAAGGCTACGCGGTGCTCGACGCCCTCCCTCGGACGCCCGCGGGCAAGGCCGACCGCGGCGCCGTGCGGCGGATCCCCTACAGCCCGGTGAGGGCAGGCGGCCCGGTACTCGACGATGCCCTGCTGCCGCCGCACACCACGGCGGTGCGCCGGGTGTGGGCCGAAGTGCTCGGGCTCGACGACGTGTCCCCGTACGACGACTTCTTCGGCCTGGGTGGCCAGTCGCTCACCGCGGTGCGGGCCGTCGCCCGGCTGCGTGCGGAGCTCGGCGTACCGGTCGACGCCCAGTCGGTCTTCGCCCGTCCGACACCCGCCGCGCTCGCCGCCGCCCTGGACGACCTGGAGCCCTTGGACGACGAGCCGATCCCCGCGGCCGCGACCGTCGAACTCTCTTTCGGCCAAGAGCGGATCTGGTTCTTCGAGCAGCTGAACGACTCGGTGCCCGCGTACCATCTGCCGGTCGTCCTGGGCATGTCCGGCGGCGCACGCTTCGACCTGACGCTGCTGCAGGACTGCCTGACCGCGCTGGTGCGAAGGCACCCGGCGCTGCGTACGGCCGTCGTAGCCGTCGCCGGCCGGGGCCTGCCCGAACCGCATGAGCCGGGACCGGTGCCGCTGCGCCGCATCGAGGTCGCCGAAGAGGACCTGGACGCGCTGCTGACCGAGCGGATCCGCGCCCCCTTCGCCCTCGGGCGGCCACCGCTGCTGCGCGCGGACGTGCTGGGCACCCCTAGTCGTGACGTCATGTTGCTGACGTTTCATCACATAGCCTGCGACGGAACGTCGGTTGACCTGATGGTGCGGGAACTGGGCGAGCTCTACACGGAGCTCGCCGCCGGCCGTCGCCCCGACCCGGCACGGCTGCCTGTGACGTACGCCGACTACGCGGCCTGGCAGCGCGAGCGACTCACCGGTGCCGAGCTGGAGCGGCTGCTCATCCACTGGCGCACCCGGCTGTCCGGAGTGCCCGTCCTGGAGCTGCCCGCGAGCCGCCCCCGGCCCGCCGTCGCGAGCCACCGTGGCCGCCGCGAACTGCTGTGCGTCCCAGCCGACTTGGCGCAGCGGCTGCGCACACTGTGCCGGGCCGAGGGCGTCACCCTGTTCATGGGTCTGCTGGCCCCGTTGCAGGTGCTGCTCGGTCGGTACGCCGATGAGAGCGATGTCGCCGTGGGCACCCTGACAGGCGGCCGGCCACGCCCCGAACTGGACGATGTGGTCGGCTACTTCGTGAACACCGTCGTCCTGCGCACCGACCTGTCCGGCGACCCGACCTGGCGCGAGCTGCTCGGCCGGGTCCGCGAGGTCACGCGGCAGGCGTACGCGCACCAGGAGCTGCCCTTCGAGAAGCTGGTGGCGGAGCTGAGCCCTGAGCGCGACCTGAGCCGCAACCCGCTCTTCCAGGTGCTCTTCGCCCTGCACGAGGAGCCGAGGGGCGGGCACCTGCCCGAACTGTACGACCGCAAGGAACTGGAGGGACGGCTCGGCACCGCCCGATTCGACCTCGCCCTCGACGTGACGGACCACGCCACCGGGGCCGGTGACCTCAGCATCTCCGTCGAGTACGCCACCGACCTGTTCGACGCGGACTTTGCCCGGGGCCTCGGCCGGCACTTCCTGCGGGTGATCGAGCAGATGGTCTCCGACGCCACGTCCCGACTGTCCGAACTGGAGATCGTCTCGGCCGACGAACTGCGTGCCGTCTCCCTCGGCAACAGCGCCGAGCCGCTGCCCGAGCCGACCACCCTGGTCCGCCTGTGGGACCGCCAGGTGCGGACGACATCGGACGCGGTCTGTGTCGTGGGCGATGGCCGGTCGCTGACGTTCGCCGAGATCGACGCGCGGGCCAGCGCGCTGGCCCACGAGCTGCGTGCCAGGGGAGTGCGTCCCGAAAGCCTGGTCGCGGTCTGTCTGGAGCGCTCGGTGGAGCTGGTGGTCGCCCTGCTCGGCGTGCTGAAGGCGGGCGGCGCCTATGTGCCGTTCGACCCCGGTTACCCGACGGACCGGCTGCGGTACCTGCTCGCCGACTCGGGCGTACAGCTGGTCGTCGCCGACCCGGAGCACCCCACCTCGGTCCTGTTCGGCGACGGCGTCCGGCTCGTGGCGGTGGACCAGGAGCCCGGGGCGGACCCCGGGCCGGCCGAGGAGGCACAGCCGCACCACCTCGCCTACGTGATCTACACGTCCGGCTCGACCGGCAACCCCAAGGGTGTGGCGATCACCCACGCCAACATCACCGGGTTCCTGGAGTGGAACCAGCGGCTGTGCCGACTCAGCGGGCGGGACCGGGCCCTGCTCAACCACTCGGTGGCGTTCGACAACTCGGTCTGGGAGATCTTCCAGTGCCTGCTGTCCGGCGCCGAACTGCACCTGGCTAGCCCCACCGCCGCCTACGACCCCGAGGAGTTCCTGCGGGAAGTCGCCGAGCGCGGCATCACCACGCTCAACGCGACGCCCTCGCAGATGCGGATCCTGCTGGAGTCCGGTACGGATCCCGCTCCGCGACTCGCCTCCGTACGCCTGGTGTTCACCGGGGCCGAGGCCGTGCCGCACGACGTCGCCCGCCGCATCCTGTCTTCCACGGCGCCGGGATGTCAGGTCTTCAACGAGTACGGGCCCACCGAAGCGACCGTCACCTCGGCGTACTGCCCGATCACCGAGGAGTCGCTCGATCGGCACAGCCACCTCGCGAGCGTCCCGTTCGGCCGGGCGACGGACAACGCGCACCTCTACGTGCTGGACCAGCGGCTGCGCCCGGTCGTCCCGGGCTGTCGCGGGGAGCTTTACGTCGGCGGCAGCGCGGTCGGTCGCGGCTATCTCGGCAGGCCGGCCCGCACAGCCGCGGCGTACCTGCCTGACCCGTACGCCGCGAAGCCCGGCGCACGTATGTACGCCACGGGTGATGTGGTCCGGCTGCTGCCCGATGGGAATCTGGTCTTTCTCGGCCGCAACGACCATCAGGTCAAGGTGCGCGGCTTCCGCATCGAGCTCGGCGAGATCGAGGCCGCGCTCCAGAGCCACCCCGCGCTGGCCGACTGCGTGGTGGCCGTGCGCCGACTCGGCGCCGTTGCGGACCAGCTTGCGGCCTACCTGATCCTCGAGCTCCCCGACCGACCCGCCCCTGACCCGGCGGAGGTGCGCGCCCATCTGGCGGAGCGGCTTCCGCCGTACATGCTGCCGCAGAGCTATACCGTGATCGCCGACATCCCCCTCACCCCGAACGGCAAGGTCGACCGGAACGCACTGCCCGACCCACGCCCGGCGTCCGACCAGGCACCTGCCACCCGTCGGAACCTCACCAAGCAGCAGCTGCTCGTCGCCGACGTGTGGCGGGAGTGCCTGGGCATCGAGGACGATTTCGGCCCACAGGACGGCTTCTTCGACGTGGGCGGCTCCTCGTTGATCATCACCATGGTCGCGAGCCGACTCGGCGAGCGGCTCGGGCGCCGGGTCTCGCCGGTCCTCCTGTTCAGCAACCCCACCGTTGCGGGTCTCGCAGAGGCCTTGGAGGCGGACGCGAGGCAATGAGCAGCGCAAGCGGCACCAGCGTCGTTCCGGTCGATCCCCGTTCGCAGGGGCACGCACCGAAGCAGGCGCTCCTGAACCGCGGCTGCGCCGTCGTCCTCGTTCGGAGCACGGCGCAGCCGCAGCCGTGGCCGCGAGACCGCGCGGTGCGACGGGCTGAACGACTGGCACTGAACCTCTGGCGCCGTTCCCGAGGAGTCGGCGCCCGCGGCCGGCCGTGGCTCGAACCCCGCAGAACGGCTGTCGCCTCCGCCTTTCGGCAAGGAGCCGATCCCCTCCCGCTGCCGCCCGGTCCACGCCGGACACACCCTGCCATCCGTGTGTGCCACTGGCCGCTCGGCGAGACGGGCCGTTCCTCACTGTCGTGCGCGCTGTTCGCGGCTCCGCGTCCTTGGCGCGGATGCGGGCAGCGCGGCTGACCTCCCCGTCCCAGGTTGGCATGCCGCCCGGCACCGGAGGCGCCGTCGGCCGTCAGGGTGGCATCGCGCTCGGCGGAGAGCGGCTCGGCGAGCCGATGCCGACCGGGACGCGGCATGGGGCTGCGGCCGCGGGCCGACGAATGGCCGAACGGCGAACGGTGAACGGCGAACGGTGAACACGGGCAACTCGTCCGCCGCCCGGTGTGCTGCCGGACGGCGGACGGCGTTGGGCTCGGTGCGGCTCAACAGGCGTGGCCAGGTTCAGTCGACGGGGTCGCCTCCGAACTGTTCCACGGGGGTGGTGTCCCCGGCTGGTGCGGCCTGGCCCGTGCCGGCGGGCGGCCGGTCGAGCCCGATCACGAGCGGTACGGCCAGCACGCTGAGCGCGGCGAGGAACATCCAGGGCAGCGCCGCACCGCCCTCCAGCAGCGCTGTGAGCAGCGCCGGGGCGACGGCAGCACCGATCGACCAGGACATCTGGTAGACGCCCAGATAGCGGCCCCGCAGATGTTCCGGTGCCATCACCACGCTCAGTTCGCTGGTCGGCGGCGAGCCGAGCATCTCGCCCACGGTGTAGAGCACCATCGCGATCAACAGCCCGACGACCACCGCCCAGCCGGGCAGCACGAGCAGCGTGCCGAAGACGACGAACGACGCCGCGTTGAACAGCAGGGCCAGCACCAGCACCGTCACCGGGCTGCGGGACTCGATCCACCGGCTGGCGAGCGTCTGGAGCAGTGCGACCATGGCCGTGTTCAGTACGACGATCACACCGACGATCCAGGCGCTGACAGCGAGGTTGTCCACTGCGTAGACGGCAAGCAGCACGGAGATCACCGTGGAGGCGAAGACGAAGGAGATGTTCGTCGCGACCAGCCGCAGGTACCGGGTGTCCTTCAGTACGGTGAGATAGCCGGCCGAGGGCTGTCCGGTGGTTTCGCCCGCTGCCTGCTCCGGCCGGACGGGCTTCGGCTCGTCGGGCTCGGCGCCGGCCGCCTCGCTCGTGTCCGCGCCCCGCAAGGTGAGAACGAGCCAGCCCGCGACGGCGAAGGTGACCGCGTTGATCACCATGACCGTCCGCAGCCCGGCGACGGTTCCGATACTCAGGGCCACCGCGGACACGACGCCGCCGAAACCGACGCCGACGTTACGCATGGCGCGCACGAACCCGAACCAGCGGGCCCGCTCGACGCCCCGGGCGACCAGCACGGTGAGTGGACTGTTGCCCATCCAGAAGGCGGTGGAGCCCAGTTGCACCACGAACTGCCACAACACGATCTGCCAGGCCGCGTGCGAGAACTGGAAACCGATGAATCCAGCCACCGATACCCAGTTGCCCCAGCCGACCACGATGCGCGGACCGTACTTGTCCAGCTGGTGCCCGATGATGAGCGGAAAGGGCAGGGCGAGCAGTTGGCCGGCGGTGAGCGTGGCACCGACGGCGACCAGTGACAGCGTCGTCGTCTTCACGAAGAAGACGACGGTGAACGCCACCACCAACCCGTTTCCCAGGCTGTCGATCAGGTTGGCCGTGACGAAACGGCCTTTCCCGTTGAGGTTCGGCAGACCCCAGGCCGTCTGGAACCGCTGCCACGCCGAAGGTGCGGGTGACTGCTGCGGCATCACGACTTCTTCCCTTTACTTCGTCGCACCGGCGGGCAGCTCGCTCTGGTAGAAGACGGCCGCGCTGCACGCCTTGGCATGCGATGCGATGGAGATGATGCCGCCCGAACCGGCCGGTACCACTTTGGCGTAGGATCCGGCACAACCGTCCGGGGTGTAGAACAGGCCATAGGCCGCATGCCATTCCTCGGTTTCCCCGGATACCGGGTCCACCACGAGTTCAGACCGCGGCAACACCCTCTGCTGCACGATGCATCCTTCTTCGGCGTAGTTCTCCAGAGCCCGCCGCCAGGTGGCGTCGTCCGTTTCCCAGCCCACCACGACGCCTACTCCGCCGCCGCGCCCGTTGACCTTCAGGATCAACTGTTCGCGCCGCGCCAGGCATTCGTCGACGAGGTCGGTGTCGGCCTTGAGGGCATCAGTGTTGATCAGGCGGGTCCAGGGCAGCACCCGGTCGACGAGCCGGCACTCGTCCTCGCTGAAGGTGCGCCGCCACGCCGGGTCCGAAAGCAGTGCCATACAGGCCTTGTTGGCGAACACATTGCTGGAGAGCGGGGTCCACAGCAATGTCCTTCCCGTCCGGTGCGCGCGGAGCAGGGGTGCGATCAGGTCCCAGCCGCCGGGCTCCTCGGCGATCTGGTCCGGGACGAAGGCGCGGTAGACCACGTCGATCTTCTTGTCCCCGAGGTAGAGCGCCCCATCGCGTTCGTGCACATCGGAGACCTCGGCCAGCAGGATGTCGAAACCCGCCGAGCGCAGTGCGGACTGGAAGTTGAGCCAGAGCTCGCCGTAGTCCGTCATTCCGCCACGCCATTCGAGCATGGCCACCACCGGCTCGCGGCCGGGTGCCACCCGAGCGCCGAAGCGGCGCAGCGCCTCGACCACGGCGCGAATGGGATGCACATAGCCGAGCCGGTGCCGGCGCGCGAAGTCGGCGAAGGCATCGACCTCCATCGTCGCCTGGGACATCTCACTCGCGAGAGCCCAGCCGCCGGACTCGCTCCCCAGATTCGTCTCAAGGAGCTTGAACGAGGTGCCGTCGTGGTACATGTCGGCCCGGCCGAAGGAGGGGGGCACCAGGTCGCCGAACCGCCGAATCGCCTCCCAGCGGCCGTCGGTGATGCCGAGCACGTTTCGGAAAGCGTTCAGATCGCCGCCGAACATACGGTCCGGCAAGGAAAAGAGAATGTCGATGAGGTGCTGCAGGTCATCGGAGAATTCGCGAAGCTCTCGCTCGGCGACGAAGAGGGGCCTGGCCAGGTACTCGCCGTGCCAAGGTACGAGCGTCGGGAAGTTCCTGACGTGCTGAGCGACCGCGGGCAGGTCGCTGCCCGGCGCGCGGAACTCCTTGTTGTACTGGGCCGTTACCCGCTCCGCCGACATGTGATCTCCGCTCCTGCTCGCTGGTGACCGAGCCCCTCGGTCCGCGAAGGCCACTGTTCCACTCCGGTCCCCGTCGCGACTCAATTGGGGCTCAATTGGGGCTCATTTGCCGACCGTTGGCCCCTTCGGACTGTGAGCACCTGTGTTAGGAATGGAATTCTTGAACCCCCAGAAAAGGCCGCCGGCGATGATTTGAACAAGCTGGAAACGAAACCCCTGGACATTTCCCCAGCTGCTCTCGAACATCTCCGCGGCAGCGACGGAAACGGCCCTCGGCGCGGCGGCAGAAGCCTTTCGGGCAGCCGCCGGGATGCTGCTGCCGCCCTGGAGTCGCCGGTCGCGGTCGGCGACGGCCTCACCATCGGTTCAGATCAGCCACGTCAACCGCTCGCCGCGCAGGTTCGGACAGCGCCTGCGTGAGATGTGCGGCACATTCAGCGTCCGATCGCGCAGCGACTTCGCGGGCACGGTCAGGCAGAGACTATGGAGGCGCCATGACCGCCACGACGGACACGTTCGCCGACGCCGTCGGAGGGCTCGGGGACACCGAGTGGGACCGGCTCGCCGACGGCAGGTTCTACTCGTCGGCGCTGTGGCTGCGGGTGTGCGCCCTCGACCCCGGGGCGGTCTCCGGCGGACTGCACGTGCAGACCCCGGGCGGTGGCCGGGCCGCGATTCCCGTGGCAGCGGTGACCGAGGAGCCCAACCCGGATTTGCGGTGGCACGACCTGCTTGCCGCGCGCGGCCTGACGGCGCCCGAGCCGGGCGGCCTGCTCATCGGCCAGCGTCGCGGCTACCTGGCGCACCTGCTGACGAGTGAGGGTACCGATCGGACCGAGGCCGCCGCCGAAGTGCTCGGCGCGGTCCGTGCGCTGCGCTCACCATTGCACGAGGACGCGAAGATCGCCCGCGTGGCGATGTACCTGACCACCGAGGACGTGAAGGCGTTGCGAGCGGCGGGGGTACGGACCGCCCCGGTCGCGCTGAAGACCGACGCCTGGATCGAGATCCCGCCCGGCGGCTTCCCTGCCTGGCTGGAATCGCTGTCGGCGCACCGGGCCCGTCGTATCCGTAGCGAGATAAGGAAGTTCGAGAAGGTCGGATACGAGCTGGAGCACCGGACGCTCGCCGAGTCCTGGCAGGACGTCGCCCAGCTGCTGGCCCGTTCGCTGCTGCGCTACGGCAGAACCGTCGACGCCGCCCCGATGGCCGAGTCCTTCCGCAAGCAGGGTGAACTCGCCGGTTCACGCGCCCAGGTGGTGCTGTGCTCGCGCCCCGGCGAACCGCCCGTCGGCTTCTGCATGTACTACCGCCGGGGCGACACCGTGTACCTGCGGGCGCTGGGCCTCGACCACGACCGACTCGCCTCGGCCGCCGAGTACTTCAACCTCACCTACTACATGGCGGCGCGCCTGCCGGGAGTGCGCTGGGTGCACGCGGGCACCGAGACCGCGGAAGGAAAGGCCCTGCGCGGCGCGAGGCTCCGGCCGCTGTGGCTGCTGGACCTGTCCGAGGACAGCCCGCTGACCGGGTACGACGAGGAGATCCGCGCGCACAACCACGCCCTGCTCGCCCGTCTGCGCGACTCCTCGCCCGCGGTTTCCGGCGCCCTGGAGTACGAGCTCTGGGAGCCGTACTGCTGAGGCCGACCGCCGCCGAGGCAAGCGGAGTTCTCTGACGCCGCGGACCGGGGCGGCTCCTGTGGGAATCCAACCAGGAGACGGGCCGGGTCCACGGAAATGGCCCCACTCTCATCTCTTGGTGCTTACTGTCTCGTCCTTTTACCA
>NZ_JBWKFL010000013.1:95111-217386 GCF_056434305.1 Streptomyces sp. NPDC044061
AGGCGGGGGGAGGCGTGGGTGGGGGGATATGGATGGGGGCGGGCGGCGGGCGTGGAGGGGGGTGCGTTCTCGCGAGGGTGCGGGGTGTTTCTCCTCCGGGAGAACACACCCACCCCCCCCCCCCGGGTCCATGGAAGTGGCACCACTTCCATCTCGTGGTGCTCATGGCCGCGTCCGTGTACGAGCTCGCCGTTGGTTTCAGACCGCCGGAGAAGGCCGCCGCCGACACCGGTATTGCCGGGAAGGCTCCGGCGTACTGGTGTCGGCGGCGAGTACGTGGTGCGCACGGTCCGTGTTCTGGAGTGCTTCGGCGGCGTTCTGGAGAGCTTCGGCGGCATGGAGAGGTTCGTCCGGCCCGGCGACACTGACGTCAGGGGAACTCCGTCATCTCGCTCTCGCTCGGCACCTGGCACCGGCGCGCGACCGCCGAGCATCCCAGGAGCTCCGGCTCGAGGACCTCATCGCCCCGGCCCTGGACGCGTTGCTCGCCTGGGGCCTGCCGGGCGAGCGGTGGCGCACCCTGTCGCGTCTCAGCGCCAGTGTGGCGCCCGGTCCGCGGGCTCAGGCCATCGGGTTCATGTCGATGATGAGCATGTCGCGCACTCCCGAGGCACCCTCGGGGACGATCGGCGAGACCTCGTGGGTGATCATGTTGTCGTCGATGAACATCGTGTCGAGCGGCTGGACCAGGGTGGTCTGCACGATGTCGCCGCCGTCGTTGGGGTGGATGGTGGAGAGGCCGCCGGTGACGCCCTCGCGGCGCATCAGGTGCATCCCGACGTAGGAGTGCCCGTCGCGGTGGCGGCCCTCGGGAGTGGGGAGGCCGTCGGCGTCGGCGCGGGCGACGACGCGGACCAGGTGGACCCCGGTCCGCCACGAGTTGTTGCCGCCCGCCGCGGTCGCCATCCGGGCGTTGAAACCGACCAGGGCGCGCATGGTGGGGCTGAGCAGGAGGTCCTTGTCGACCGGTTCGAAGAGCCGGTCCTTGCCCTCCCACAGCGGGATGGAATCCTGACGGAAGACGGCGTGGGGCAGGACCTCGTATGTGACGGTGTCGCCGTCGACGACGACGCACAGCCGGCTGTAGCGGCGCTCGCGGTACACGCCGACGCCGTCGACCTGGGTGTCGACCGGCAGGTCCTCCCAGGCGCCGCGGAGTTCTTCGAGGTCGGCGTCGCTGATCAGCCCGGCGAGTTCCTCCTTGGGTATGACGACGAAGCCGGTGCGGCGGACCTGTTCCGCGAAGGCGGGTACGCCGTCATGGAGCTGCCGTCCGGTGGTCGGCGTGTCGCTGGTACTGGCGGTCATGGTGTTTCCCCTTCGCACGGGTGTCCCGGTGGCGCCGGCGTGTACGGCCCGGCCGGGTGCGGTTGATGTCGGGTGCGACCGATGGTCCGGTCACGCCCGGTGACGGCGGTCGCCGAATCGGCCGTCTCGGGTCTTGCCGACCGGGAGATCGCCGGTCGACTGCACATCTCGGTACGTACGGCGGCCGGCCATCTGTACCGGAGGTTCGACAGGATCGGAGCGAGGTCCTGCGCCCGGCTGCCGTGGCCGGCCGCCTTGCCACGCTCCAGGTCAGTCCCGCTCCTCGTACTCGACGTGCAGCGTCCGTGCGAGGTGGGCGAGGTAGGCCGCGGCCTCCGCATCCGACTCGTGGTGCGAGAGCACGACCGCCGGGTTTCCGGTCCAGTCCGGGTAGGGGCGCAACAGTGCTCCGGGACCCGCGGTCTCCACCACGTAGTCCACCCGCGGGTCGGCACGCACCGCCTCCAGGCCGCGTATCCGCTTGACCCGTCCGCCGCTGCCGATCGGCACCAGATAGGCCGCCGCGTGGCCAGCCGGGGCCGGCTCCTCGCGCCAGCAGAGCGGCTCCTGGCCGAGGTGGATGCGCAGCGCCTCGGCGGCCAGGTCGATCCCGCTGCTGACGTGGGTGAGGTGGTGCATGTTGCCTCCGCCTCCGAGGCGGGCGGTCATCTCCAGCAGCACCGGCCGTACTCCGCCCACCAGCCGCAGTTCGGTGTGCGTGGTGCCTTCTGTGACGCCGAAGGCGCGGTGGGCGCCGATCACCTCCGCCTCGATCGCGGCGAGTATCTCGGCCGGCAGCTGGGCGGGGGCCCGCAGCGTGGTCTCCTCGAAGTAGGGCCCCGTCAGTTCTCCCTTCCAGCTGATGGCGCAGACCCGCACCTGACCGTGGAACACGAGGGATTCCGCGGCGATCTCCGGCCCGTCCAGGTATTCCTCGACCAGCACACCGGTGTCCGAGTTCGAGCCGTCGGCGGCGCCCATGTGGGTCTCGACGAGACTCCAGGTGCGGGCCACGGCCTGCTCCAGGCTGTCCCTGTCGTCCGCACGGATGACTGCGAAACTGGAGTGGCCGTTCGCCGGCTTGACCACGACAGGGAAGTGCAGGGTCAGCGCGTCGGTCCAGTTGTCCGGATCCTTGACGACCACGAAACCGGGCACGCCCAGCCCCACTTCCAGGAGGCGTTGACGCATGCTGCGCTTGTCGCGCACCACGGCCGCCGCCTCCTCGGTCAGCCCGGGGAAGCCCAGCTCCCGCGCGGCGCGCGCCACGAAGGGAATGACCCTTTCGTTGCCCGACATGATGCCGTCGAAGGGCTCTTGCCGGTAGCGGTCGGCGAGCGCCGACAACGCACCGTCCGGGTCGTCGTCGATGTCCAGTGGCAGCAGTTCGACCACCGCGTCGGGTCGCCCGGCGGACTCCAACGTGTCGTCCCCCCTGGGGACGAGGATCAGGTCGATACCGGCACGCTCGGCGGCTTCGAATGCCCAGGGAAACACGGACAACTGACCGACGAGGACGAGTTTCGGGCGCTTCGACATGACGGTTCTCCAAGGATCGGCTGTGTGGAAGGGTCTGAAAGGGCCGCGCCGGTCGGAGCGGTTCTGTGTGAGGTCATCCCGGCGATCACGAGACCGAGGAGGCTGATCAGCCTGTGGAGGGAGTCACACGCGGCTGAAGCGTCTGCCGCGCACCGCGTGCAGAAGACGCGCGATACGAGAGGCCGGATGGCACCGGCATCGGCATCGGCACCGGGGCCGTCAGGCGGAGCGCATGACGGGCGCGCTGCCCGGCCGTGCCGCGAACGGGCTTGCACCAGGCTCCCATTCGTAGGAGAACCGGCCGTTCACACCCGGACGTTGCGGGCGCAGCAGGTAGTTCTCCGCCAGTTCCTCCAGCAGGTCCTCGGCGCGCTGGTCGCTGACCCCGAGGGTCGCGGCGGCAAGCGTCGGCGTGAGCCGGTCGGCGGTGACGGATGACGACAGCGCGTGGGCCAGGGACCGCGACTCGGCGGACAGTGTTGCGAGCGTCCGGTCGAATCCGGCCCACACGCCCAGCGGATCGCTGTCGGCGCCGCCGGACGCGAGGACCCAGGCGGTGGCCTGCCGAGCCGTCCAGTGCGGACGGCGGCGCAACTGCGCGGCGATCGCGAAGAGCGCGCCCGGCAGCCCCCGGCACAACCGGGCGAGCTGTCGCAGTCCTTCGGGGTCCAGGGCGATGGGGTGTCCCGGCAGGGAGGATCCCAGCAGTCGCAGACAGTCGTCGAAGGGCAGTCCGGCGAGATCGACGTGGACCGCCGTCGAAGACACGAACAGCCGTCTACGACTGCCGATCACCACGCCGCAGTCGGCACCTGACGGCAGCAGCGGCGTCAGCTCCCTCACGTCGCACACGTCGTCGAGCACCACCAGAACGCGGAGGTCGGCGGTCCAGGTACGGAACAGCAGGCTCAGATCGGTCGTGCTCAGCCGCAACTGCTCCTCTGTCGCGCCGAGTCCGCGCAGGAAGGAACGGAGGATCTCGGCGGGCCGCACCCGCCGGCCGGCGCCGTCACGCAGACGTGCGTGGAGTCGCCCGTCCGGGTAGTGACCGCTCACCTGATGCGCGGCGTGCAGACACAGTTCGCTCTTCCCCGTGCCGGGGGCACCGCCCACGACCACGAGCGGCCGGTCCTCCCGGGCCCGGCCGGCCAGTACCTCTGTGAGGCGCGCCAGCTGGTCGGCGCGTCCGGTCAGACGCTCGCGCGGGGCCGGCAGATGGCAGGGGGCCCGGGTGGCCGCGGTCACGACCGTGAGCCGCCCGCCGGGACGCAGCAGCGCCTCGTCCGACGTGAGCACGGCCGTGTGCAGGGCCTGGAGTTGGGGGGAAGGATCGAGTCCGAGCTCGGTGGCGATCCGCTCGCGTGCCCGCCGGTAGACCTGAAGCGCTTCCGCCCGTCGGTCCATGCGGTAGAGCGCCGTCATCAGATTGCCTTGGGCCCGCTCGTCCGTCGGTTCCTGCACGGCCATCGAGGTGAGTTCGCCGAGCACTTCGTGGTGCCGACCGAGGTGCAGGTCGGATTCGATGCGCAGATGGTGCGCGCTGGTGCGCAGTTCCTTCAGCCGGATGGCCTCGGCCTTCAGCATGGGCCCCTTGCGTACGTCCACCAGGGCGTCGTCCCGCCACAGCCGCAGCGCCGCGGTGGCCGTGTCACGGGCCCGTGCGAAGTCTTCGTCGTAGAACTCCGCTCGGGCACGGGCGAGCAACGGCTCGCAACGGAAGACGTCTACGTGGTCGGCGGGCAGCGACAGCTGATAGCCGCCGTCGACCGTGCCGAGCAGGGGCCCGGCCGCACGTACCGCGCCGCCGCTCCTCGGATTGCCGAGAGAGAACCGCTTCCTGAGCTGGTACACATACGTCTGCAACGCGGTGGGCGCGCTGGCCGGCGGGTTGTCGTTCCACAGCTCGTCCATGAGGTGCTCGAAGGGCACCACCCGGCCCGCGTTCAGTACGAGCACCGCCAGTGTCTGACGTACTTTCTGGGCGGCCGGCGCCATGTCGACGTGGTGATCGTCCCCATAGGCCTGAAGCGGCCCGAGAAGGTTGATTCTCATTAATTTCGCCTTGCCTCAGGTTCGTGCGGTCCCCGTCGGACCGGCCGGCGGCGCCACCGCCGGGCCCGACCACTCGGGCCAAACGGTGAGGGTGTGCTCTGCCCCCCGGTGTCAGGAGTTCCTGGACCCGGCCACCGCGGCCAGGTGGGGATGGTGTCGGGCGACGATGTCGGGGAAGGAGCGGACCAGCCCCTTCATGACGTTGTCGCCGTAGAGGGCGAACAGCGGGTTGCCGACGACGTCGATGACTCCGTTGGCGCCCTCGACATACGGGCTGGGCAGCGGCTGCATCGTGGCGTCCAGCCGGGGGTTGTAGAAGAAGGGAATGGAGTAGCGGTTGACGCCCGGGGCGGGCCGGACTACCCGGTGGAGGGTGGCGCGCACATAGCCCCGCGTCGCCACCTCCAGGAGTTCTCCCAGATTGACCACGAACGCCCCCGGGATCACCGGTACGTCGGCGAACCGGCCGTCCTCGACCGCGACTTGGAGGCCGCCGTTGTCGTCCTGGACGAGCAGAGTGAGCAGCCCGAGGTCGTTGTGAATGCCGGTCCCCTGGTCGGAGCCGGTGTCCTTGCTCGTCTGCGTGGGACCGGGGTAGTGCAGGAGCTTGAGGTGGATCTGTGGATCCGGATCGACCACGTCGTCCAGGAACTCGGCGGGGGCGTCGAGCGACTCGAGCAGGAGCCGCAGCAGTCGATGTGAAAGATCGGTCAGCCGGGTGATCCATGACTCGGCAGCCGGGCGCAGCTCGGGCATCGCGGCGGGCCACTCGTTCGGGCCGATCAGGCACCGGTAGGTGGGATCCCCGGGCTCGGACGGCCTCGCGGGCTGCTCCGGGCCGATGTCGAGCTGCTGGCGCTGGTCGGGCACGCCTCGTGTGTGTTCGCGGCCGAGTTCGGAGTAGCCGCGGAACAGTGGCGAGTCGAGGATGTTCAGCGCGAGCCGGTCGGCCTCGGGCAGCTCGAAGAACCGGCGGGTGAGGTCGAGCATGTCGTCGGCGTCCTCGATGCCGTGGCCGACGAGCTGGAAGAAGCCGATCTCGTGCACGGCCCTGCGCAACCGGTGCAGGAACTCTGCCCGGGCTTCTTGCGAACCGGCGGCGTCCCGGAGATCGAGCACGGGAAACGGGTCGGTCATGACAGCTCCTTCGAATCGCTGTTCTGGTAGGTCGTCGGGTCGGTCACGCCGGCGTCCCGGAACGCTTGCCGGCGCTCCTCGCAGGCGGCGCACCGCCCGCACTGGAGCGCGTCGCCGCGAAAGCAGCTCCAGGTCTCGGTCCAGGGGACGCCGAGTTCCTTGCCGAGCGACACCACGTCGCTCTTGCGCAGCTTGACCAGCGGTGCTGTCAGGGTCAGGTCGGGGTGCGCGTATCCGTGGGTCGCGATCCGCTCCATGGCGAGGAAGGAATCGATGAAGGCGGCATTGCTGTCGGGTGCGGCCTGCAGGTCGTCGACCACTCCGACGGCCACCGCTTGCGCCTGCTGGGCGACGGCGATGGCGAAGGCGACGGACAGCAGGAGGGCGTTGCGGTTGGGTACGACGTTCGGGCTGCCGCCGGACGAGCCGCTCCGGTGATCCGGCACGTCGACGGTCGGGTCGGTGAGCGAGGAGCCGCTCAGGAGCTTGCCGACGGGGCTGAGATCGACGACGTCGTGGGGTACCCCGAGGGTTCGAGCCGCCTTCGCGGCGAACTTGTGCTCGATGAGATGACGCTGTCCGTAGTTCACGGACAGCAGGTGGAGTGTGTGTCCTTGCGCCTGGAGGTGGTAGGCCATGGTGACCGAGTCCAGGCCGCCGGACACGATTGCGACGGTTTTCGGCATGTGTCGACTTCCGGCAGACGGAAAGGGATGGAGGATCAGTACGTGAGGGTCAGGACAGCGGTGTGCTGTGCGCCGGAACAGCGGCGGACGCAGGGGCGTCCGTCACGGCGCCGGCGTGGCCGGGACGACAAGGCGGGTCGTCTCCCGGCCCTTGCGGTAAGTCAGTTCGACCTCGGGCCGCGGACCGTCCAGCCTCGTGGTGATGGTTCGCTCCTCGCTCCACCCGACCAGGCGGTATTCGTTTCCGCCGAGGGCCACCAGCGGGAAGAGGTGGTCCTGGGGCGAGCGAACGGCCAGTTCCATGGCGGTGTCGACGATGCTGAAGCCGGCCTGCGGCTGCGCGCCGGTGAGCGACCCGAACACCTCTATCTCCAGCAGGTGATCCGGCGCGTCGAACGAACACCGCGCGGCATTGCGCTCCTGGTCGGTCGTGGCCAGGCCCGGACGGTTGTAGAGCACATCCGGGCCGTTGAAGTAGTCGGCCCAGTCGGCCGGGAACAGTCGCGCGAGCTCCGGTGTGACGAGCACGTCCACGACGAGATGCACCCGATGCTCGGGTCCGAGGTTCTGGATCTGGTGCTTGCGGCTGAAGTCACCGAACCAGAACTCACCGGGCTGCCAGCGATGAATTTTTCCGTCGAGGTCGAGCGAGGCTTCCTCGTGGGTGATGACGGGGATGTGAAGCCGGGCCAGACCCCAGTCCGGGGCGAACTTGGCGTCGCAATGGCGGTATCCGACGACTCCGGGGCCGAGGTCCAGGAACCGGGCGGCGTAGAGGGGGCCGGGAATCGAGTGCAGGACCTCCTGCACGTACGGCATGTGGTCCAGCCACTCGGTGTCGGCGAACTCCGCGCTGCCGGGGCCGCCTGGGTCGGTGCGTGTCTTGTCACCACCGGGGCTGCGCACCGGGAGACAGCGCCAGTCCTGTTCGGCCCACCTGGAGACTCGCCCGTTCTCGTGCGAGCTTTGTTCGTCCCACAGGTGGTCGCGTGCGGTCATGAGGTCGGCCAGCAGCCGCTCGGCGTCCAGCTCGGGAAGCAGCCGGGCCGCTTCCGCAGGCGTGGAGGAATCAATGGTGTTCATCGTTGTCCTTTCATGTCGACCGGACCGGATTCGCGGATGTGTCGAAGAGAGCGGCCTGTTGTTCGCCGCTCCGCGACCGGGATGCGGCCGACGGCCGCCGCGCTCGCGGCACGGCGGGCAAGGCGAATGCGGGGGCCGGCGTGGAGGCGATCAACGTGCCGGGGGATGACCCGATGGCGAAGCCGGCGGGAACCACGTTTCGACAAGGAACGCCTGAAGCGGCAGCCGGTGCCGAGACCCTCCTGCGGAGCGCGCTCGCCGGAACTACGAAGCCCGTCGCCGGTGGGCGGCGGAACGGCGGGAGCGCGGTGAGAGTCCGGTACGGCGCTGCCGGGAAGTGTGGTCACCCGCCGCCGGCGTCTTGCCGGGGCCGATGATCCGGCAGCCGCTGGACCACGCGATCCGAGCGACACGACGACGTCCGCGGTCGGCCCCGGTCGGTGGGCCGGAAACCGGGCACCGACCAGCTCTCACTTGCGGAGTCGGACGGCTCGTCAGGCCCGGAGCAGGTCGAACAGCTCGCCCCGGAGCCCGGGGTCCGTGCTGAATTCCCCGCGATACGCGGTCGATGTCATCTGCGCGGGAGCCTTGATGCCGCGCATCGACATGCAGAGGTGCTCGCCCTTCGCTATCACCGCGACGTCAGGGGTGCCGCTCAGGGTGCTGATCTCCAGCGCGATCTGGTCCACGAGACGCTCCTGGACCTGCAGCTTGTGCGCGTACTGATGGGCGACCCTGGCGAACTTCGACAGGCCGAGCAGTTGCCCCGTCGGGCGGTACGCGATCGTCACGGAGCAGTTGAACGGCAGGAGGTGGTGCTCGCACAGCGACCAGACCTGAATGTCCGAGACGGCCACGAGCTGGCTCGTGCCGATGGACTCGAAAAGCGTGCCCAGGGAACCTGGGTCGTAGTTGATGAACTCTCGCCACCAGCGGGCGAACCGCGCGGGGGTGTCGCGCAGTCCGTCGCGATTGGGGTCCTCGCCGATTTCCTCCAGCAACTGGCGGGCGATCCCGACCAGTGGGTCCTCGGTCGTCCTGGTGGCCGACGGGTCATCATCGAGGGCCACGTTTGTCACCGACATGCGGCTGCCTTTCGTCCGGGCTTTGTCGTCACTGGCCTCACGGCCGGTACTCGGCCCACGTCTTGGGAGTTTCTGAGATACGGACACAGGTCAACTCGGGAAACTCCATCACCCATGTCTTGTAGACCCAGGCGGCCATGTTCTCAGCCGTCGGGTTTTCGTCCATCACATCGTTCAGATGCCGGTGATCAAGTTGCTTGTCCATCCATTCCTTGAACGAGGACAGATCTCCGTAGTCTCGAACGAAGCCCACGGGCAGCAGACTCGTGTCATCGGCTTCGAGTTCCAGCTCGATCACATAATTGTGCCCATGCATCCGGGCGCACTGGTGTTCCGGAGCAAGGCCGGAGAGCCGATGGCTGGCCGAAAATTCAAATTTCTTCGTGATCCGAAATGTCATCGATCGAGTTCCCTTCTTCTTGTGCGGGCCGTGGGTCACACGCCGCGCTTTTCGCCCCACAGCAGGGTGTGGAGTCTCGTCGTCAGGTTCCAGCCGCGCTCCACCACCGCGTCGGCCAACTCGCTCATGTGTTTGGTGACGTCGTCGGCGGTACGCCCGATCGGCATGATCCATACCGAGGGCAGGTCGAAGTCGGCGACCAGCTGGGCCACTTCGTCCAGGTCGCGGGTGTTCTGGCAGACGAACTTGAACGTGCTGCCCGGCAGGGCCGAAAGACTGGCGAGTGCGGTGGGGACGATCCTGCGCCGCAGGGGGTCACCCGAGTGCGACAGCTTCGGCGAGACGTTGAACCTGACGCCGGCGGCGACGAGTTCGGGGTGCGCGGAATGCGTTCCGTTCGTCTCGATCTCGATCTCTTTACCGCGTTCGGTCAGCGCTGCCACCACAGGGATCAGCCGTTCCTGCTGGCCCAGGGGCTCACCGCCCGAGATCACGATCAGCTCGGTGTCGAAGGCGAGCAACTCTTCGACGACGTCTCCGACCGGGCGGCGGTGCAGCTCCTGGCGCGGATCGTGGGCGATCCCGCCGTCGGCGGCTCCGACCCAGTCCCACGTGTATGGCGTATCGCACCACGAGCACGACAGATTGCACCCGCCTAGTCGCAGGAACGCGCACCTGCGTCCCATGGACCGACCCTCACCCTGGACGGTCGGACCGAAGATTTCGTTGACTACGAGATCCTGTTCCATGGCGCACCGCCTCCTATGGGTGGGACGGCTCGACGGCCGCCGGCTTCTGCGCCTGCACGATGAACCAATGCCGGCTCAGCCGGACGCCCTGATCGACGGAGACCGCGGCGATATATCGATCGAACGCCTCCTTGTCCGCCGCGGAATCGTAGTTGTCGACGATCGGCACTTGGTGCAGAAATGTGTTCAGGTCGTCCGGCGAGTGGTAGTACTCCTCGAACCGGAACGCCTGGTTTCGTGTCACGACGAAGCCCGCGTCGGAGAGTTCTCGGGCAACCTCGTCCGCCAAGGGCCTGCCGTTCCAGCTGTCGAAATTCTGGCCGCGGCCGAACGTCTCCTTCAGTTCGCGCGCGTCCTGCTCGCCGATCCCCATGTAGATCACGACCCCACCGGGGCGCAGCACCCGCTCGAACTCGCCGGCGATCAGCGGACCGCGGCGGGACGTGACCACATCGGCGTATCCGTCGGGCAGCCCCGTATGTGCGGCGTCGCGCAGCTCGAACGTGACATGCGACAAACCTGCCTCGGCTCGATACCGCCCGGCGCAGTCCAGCATCGACGGCGACAGGTCGATCCCGGTCACGGCGCCGTATGGTCGTGAGATGCGCAACAGGCTGCGCCCGTCGGCACAGCCGACATCCAGCAGTCGGGCCTGTGGCGTTCCCAGTGCGGTCGCCAGTTCGTCGAAGACGGCGTCCGGGCGGCCGTCCGCGAACACGTCGGTGCTGCGCGCATCGCTGAAGTAGCCGCCGAACTGCTCGGCCACCCGGGAGTAGAACTCCGCGTCCATCGTCATCAGTCGTGCACCTCCTCCTGGGACACGGTCAAGAAGAGGCTCTGGTGCGCACGCACCGCTTCTCTCGTGCCGCGCCGCGATTCGGTATTCGGGACGCCGAACGCGGCAGGTGTCACCGCGTCCCGGGTCACTACGGTCATTCGGACCACTCCTTGAGGGCTGTCCCCCCGAAGGGGCGCCGAGGTCGGCAGGACCCACTTTCCGGTGTCGCCCTATCGGCACGGCATCACGGCGCATCCACGGCACGGACAGGGCCGGGATAGGGCGGTGATAGCGCGGTCATGCGGCCGCGATGGGCACCTGGTTCACGCTGGTGTCAGTGACGCCCGGACGGACTGCCGAAGGGGTCGCGGAGGAAGGAGAACCGAGATGGCCATCAGGAAGTCGCCGGCCGATGAGACACCCGCCCTCAACACGCCGTGGACGTGACGGACCTGTCTGCCTCCTGGTGTCAGCCGACAGACGTCATGGGCCTGCCCAGGATGGCAACGATGTCGGACCGCACGGCGGCGGCCCCGCTGTGGTCCAGGATCCGCTCCCGGATCTTGGCCGATCGCGAGTAGTACTGGACGGCCTGTTCCCTTCGGTGCAGGTAGGCATTGACTCGGCCGAGGTCGTGCAGCACATACCCCTCGCCGACCAGGTCGCCGCTCGCCCTCACCATGGCGAGGACCTCGAGCAGGGTTTGTTCCGCGGTCTCGTAGCGTTGCTGGTACGTCAGCATCTGGCCCAGCCGCCGCAGTACGAGGGCCTGTCCCCGGACGAAGCCGGCCGACCGGCAGATGCCGAGGGCTTCGTCGAGATGGGAACGGGTTCGCGTGAAGTCCGCTCGCCGCATCGTGATGTGTGCCATCTCGCCGAGCACGTACGCCCGTCCGATCACGTCCCGCGCCCGCAGGAAGCCGCGCTCGGCGCTCGTGTAGAGGGCCAGTGCCCGATCGTCGTCTCCACGGTGTCGCTCGATGCGCGCCAGGTCACGCAGGCACAGCGCCTGACCGCGTACCTCACCGATCCGCTTGAAGATCTCCAGAGCGGTGCTGAGGTAGGGGCCCGCAGCCTCGTGTTCGCCCCGGTACAGGTGCAGGGTCCCGAGCGAGCCGAGTACCGCCGCCCGGCCCCGTTCGTTGCCCGCCTCTTGCACCGCGGTCAGCGCCACCTGATGGGTGCGCTCCCAGAGTTCGGGATAGCCGCGGGCCTCGAAGAGTGTCACCAGGGTTGTGGCCAGCTCCCAGCAGAATTCGTCCAGGCCCGACCTTGCCGCCAGCTCGACCGCGTTCAACAGGTTGGTCTGCTCGCTCTCCAGCCACCCGAGCGGGTCGCGCACGCACCGCTGGACATGGCTTTGCGACGGATGCCATCGCTCGCCCCGGCCCGCCACGATGGTGTACGTACCGCCGTAGACCTCTCTGTGCGCCCTCTCCGCGAGCGCCATCCAGCCACCGACCATGCGCCGCACCGCTCCGGCGCGATCCGCCTCGGAAATCTCTGCGGGCAGCCGTTCGTGCGCGAACATCCTGACGATCTGCGACAGTCCGCATCGGAACTCCCCGCCCTGATCCATGGCGGTGATGTCGAGGAGCCGCATATCGATGAGGGGTTCCAGCAGGTCGGTGGAGTGCGGCGTGCGGTCGTCGACGAGGGCGGCACCCAGCCAGCTCGGGATCTCGGTCCCCTCGGCCAGGCTGAGCAGACACAACAGGCGGCGGTCGGCCGCCGCCAGGCCGTCGTAGCTGAGCGAAAGACTTGCCCGGATCGACAGTTCGCCGTGCGCCAGCTCGTCCAGCCGGCGGTGCTCGTTCTCCAGCCGGTGTCCCATGGAGGCCAGCGACCAGTGCGGGCGCGCGGCCAGGCGCGCGCCGATGATCCGCAGAGCGAGGGGTAGCCCGCCCACCAGATGTACGAGGACCCGCGCCGCCTCCGGTTCGCTCTCCACCCGGTGTTCTCCGATGATCCGCCCCAGGAACTGGACGGCCTGTTCCGAGCTCAGCGGTTCCACGCCGAATCGGCGTGTGCCCGGCAACGCCGTGAGCTGGCCGCGACTGGTGACCAGCACGCCGCTGCTGCTGGTTCCGGGCAGCAGCGGCATCACCTGCGACTCGCTCACCGCGTCGTCCAGCAGCACCAGGGTCCGGCGACCGGCCAGCAGACTTCGGTACATCTCCGCGCGCTCGTCGAGCGCGTCGGGTATGGCCTGGCCCGGCACGCCCAGCGCCCGGAGGAAGCGCCCCAACGCCTCTGCGGGGCCGACCGGTTGTCCGCTCGGCCCGCGGAGGTCGCAGTAGAGCTGTCCGTCCGGGAAGTGCTCGGTCGCCACTCGGTGCGCCACATGCCTGGCCAACGTGCTTTTGCCGACACCAGGTCCGCCGAGCACCAGGACCACGTTCAGTTGCCCCTTGTCCTGGCCCTCGGTGACGGCGTCGCAGACCGCTGAAATGAACCGGCCGTCGGCCACCAGGTCGCCGGTGTCTGCGGGAAGTTGCCTCGGGGTCACGACCGGGTCGGGATCGGCGCTTCGTTCTTGAGCCGCCTCGGAGAACGGCGTCGCCACGACAGGACGTGGTTCGGCCGGCTCGGCCAGGGCCAGGTCGGGGTCGTGGGTCAGGATCGCCTGTGCCAGGTCGCGCAGTTCCCGCCCCGGGTCCAGGCCCAGTTCCTCGGTGAGTATCGCGCGGCCCTGGTGGTAGACGTCCAGCGCCTCCGCCTGCCGGCCCGAACGGTACAACGCCACCATGAGGTGACTCCGCAGCCGCTCACGCAACGGATGGCAGGCGACAAGCTGCATCAGTTCGCCGACCAGGTGCTCGTGGCGACCGAGTTCCAGCAACAGCCCCATGCAGGTTTCCACCGCCTCCAGGCGCCTCTCGTCCCACTGCGCCGCCGTGCCGGCCAGGACCTCGCTGGGTACACCGGCCAGGCACCGCCCCCGCCACAGGCCTGTTGCCGAGCGAAGCTTTTCCACCGCGGGCACCTTCAGACCGTCACGGGCCAGGGCATGCGCCTCTGCCACCAGGCGACGGAAATCGCCGATGTCGGTCGCGTCCTCCGGCGCCCTCAGTACGTATCCGCGAGGGCGGGTCTCGATGGTGGCGTCGACTCCTCCTTCCGCAAGTGCCTTCCGGAGCCGGGAGATGCAGATCTGCACCTGGGCCCGTGCGGTCTTCGGCGGACCGTGATCCCAGATGAAGTCGACCAGACGGGTCGTTTCCACCACCCGGTTCAGTTCGAGCACCAGCGCCCCGAGGACGATCTCCTGACGCCCCGGAGCCACGGGCACGATCCCCCGCTCGCCGCTCACCTCGATCGGACCGAGCACACGGAAGGGAGCTGCCGCCCCGACGGTGCTGTTGTTATCTGACGAGAGTGCCATACATATCCTGCTTCTGTGGTATCAGCCAGGCGGTGCGTCCGGCTTCCAAGTGGGACGGAACTCGTACCGGCCTGGCTGCTCAGGCGTATCCGTCGGCTGCGTCGCCGAGCACCTTCGAGGGCTCGACCGAGCACGTGGATGACGGGAGAAAGGGTGCGGTGTGCGCGGCTGAACGGCACCGGGGCCGTGGTGTGCCGCGTCGCTGATTCGGAACGTGCGCTCCAGGTGCTGTTGTCTCGTGCCGGTGCCTGCCGTGGATGTGCCGTCACACGACCAGGGCGGTGTCCGGGGCGGCGATCGACTGGGACGATTCTCGCCAACCCGCGATGCCTGAAGGCGTCCAAGGAGACGCGCCGGTTGTACTCGGGCTTGTCACTACGACGGCCAGGCGCGGGCGCTTCTTCACCCTGTTCTGGAGAAGTGGTGGCGGTACTGCCCCGGTGTGACGCCCAGGGTGTGCTTGAAGCGGCGGTGCAGGGTCTCGGCGAAGCCGAAGCCGCAGAGCCGGGCGATCGCGTCGATGGTGGTGTCCGTCGTCTCCAGAAGAGCCCGGGCGGCCTCGATGCGTACGGTCTCCACATAGGCGGCCGGGGTGAGTCCGGTCTCGGCGCGGAAGACCCGGGTGAAGTTGCGCTCGCTCATACCGGCCCGATCGGCGAGCATGCGGACGGTCAGATCGTCGGCGAGGTGGTCGGCGACCCACGCCTGCACGTCCCGCAGCGGCTTGCGCGTGGGCCGCTGCGCGGCGAGCTGGGTGCTGAACTGTGCTTGACCGCCCGCACGTTGGACGAACATCACCAGCATGCGCGCCACGGCTCGGGAGACCTCGGGCCCGTGGTCCTCCTCGGCCATGGCGAGCGCCAGGTCCATCCCCGCCGTGATGCCGGCCGAGGTCCACACCGGCCCGTCGTGTACGAAGATCTGGTCCGGGGTGACCGTGACGTCCGGGTGCTCCCGGGCCAGCCTTTCGCAGGCCGCCCAGTGCGTCACCGCGCGCCGCCCGTCGAGCAGCCCGGCCCGCGCGAGCAGGAACGCGCCCGTACACACGGAGGCGACCCGCCGGGCCCGGCCGGCCGCGTCCCTGAGCCAGCCGACGAGCTCTTCGTCGTCCGCCGCCTCCCGATCGCCCGGTCCGCCGACGACCACGAGCGTGTCCAGCGGACCCTCGCACTGCTGGACGCCGCTGGCGGCCGCGACGTCGATTCCGTTACAGGCGCGCACCGTTCCGGCCCGGCCCGCGACGATCTCGACGGCGTAGCCCTCACCCTCGGGCACCCACCGTTCCGTCTGCGCGAACACCTCATGCGGTCCCGCCAGGTCGAGCACCTGAAACTGCGGAAAGACAAGGAAGACGACGCGCCGTTGTGTCATCCGATCATCCTTGTCCGCTCTGCCGTTTGGCGGCAAGGACACAAAGCTGATGATCTCCGCCATGTGGCCGGTTCCAGGTTTCGCCTTCGGCGGGTACGGCTGCCGGCGGCGGGGCGGGTGCGCCGCTCCGGGACAGGCGCCGGCCGGTCCCGGCGGGAGGGGCATGTCGTGGACAGCGCATCGCTGTCCTGCACGGGTCACCGCTATGCGGTCAGGGGCATCGCCCAGCGCCTGTGTCTGCGCCTCCGGTTCCCGCAGTTCGTCGTCAGCCTGCGTCGTCCACGCCGCCTGGAGGTACGACACATTTGTCCGGCATCTCGGCTGACGCGCTTTCACCACTCGGGCGTGCCCCGTCACGGGAACCCGAGCCCGCGGCACGGCCGTGCCGTGTGCCGTACCGGCGTGTGTCATCCGGATTGAGTTGAGCACCCTGTCTCCCTGTCTGCGAACCCGCTACTTCTGTGGGGTCAGAGGCGGGTGGCGCCTGTTCACCTTCTTGCGACCCTCGTGACCAGCGCAATCGTGGAGCACCACGACACAGACCACGAGATCGGCAGGCCAGATCCACGACACTGGGAACGTGATGGCGGATGCGACATTCCGGTTCCGTTGCATCAGTGCGCGATCATGGTGGTTCTTCTCACGGCGCAGGTCACGCCACCAATGCCGGGCGTACGCCGTCCTCGTCCATGAGGACGCTCACGTCCACACAAGGAGGCAGGGATGTCCCGAACGGCATGTGCACCACGGGAAGCGGCACGGCTGCTGGCCGCCGCGGCCGAGCGCGCTCGTGCGGGCACCGGTCGTCTGGTCCTGCTGCGCGGTGCCACCGGCACGGGCCGCACCACCGTTCTGGAGGCCGCCGCCGAGGACGCCGCCGCCCGTGGTATGCAGGTGATGCGTGCCCGTTGCTCCGCCGGCGACTCCGCGTTCCCCTTCGCCACGATCCTTCAACTCTTCTGCTTCGGTGCCGAGTTACCCGATCCCGCAAGGGACGGCGATGAACGCAGGACCGGCGCCGGGCTGCGGAAGGTGCTGCGCTCGCACGCCGAGCGGTCGCCGCTGCTGATCACAGTGGACGATGTACACCTGGCTGACGCGGCGTCCCGCCGCTGGCTGGTGGAGTCCGCCCGGCTCATGGACCGTCTGCCGATCATTCTGGCGGTCACCGAGCGCAGCCAGTACGACGTCGACCCGCCCGCACAGAGCCTAGCCCACGGTCTCTCTCCTGCCCTGGTCACCACTCACACCCTGGCCCCGCTGTCCCACAGTTCGGCTGTGGCAGAGGTCCGTTCGGCTTTCCCCGACGCGGACGACTCCTGGATCGAGGACTGTGCACGGGCCGGGGCGGGCAACCCCCTGCTGCTGCGCGCCCTGCTGGACGACCTCTCCGACGGCACTCACCCGGTCGTGCCGGACACCTCGGCCGCGCTGTACCCCGGAGCATTCTCGGCGGCCGTCCAATGGTGGCTGGACTGCGCCGGGCCAGGTACCGCGGAGGTGGCACGGACACTGGCGATCCTGGACGAGGGCTGGGACCACGGCCCCGCCCCCAGCACGGGGTTCCCGGTCCTCCACATCCCCTCGTTCCTCTCCGAACTCACCGGCGCCGACCCGACCCGGGTCTCGGGCTGGATTACCGCGATGACCGGCCTCGGCCTGCTTCGCCTCGATGGCATGGGCCGCGCCCGCTACACCCATCCGCTGCTGAGGGACGCGATACTCACCGGCGTGCCCGCGGCCCGGCGGCGCGCCGCGCACCGGACAACCGCCGAGTCGATGCTGCACCGTGGTGTCGCGAGCGAGATCGTCGCCCGTCAACTGCTGCTCACCGACGCGGTGGACGCGCCCTGGGTGCTGCCGGTGTTCCAGGAGGCCGCGTCGCTGGCATTGCGTGAGGGGCAGATCGAGGACGCGGTGGCCTTCCTGCGCCGCGCTCTGGACGAACCTCTCTCCGATGAGGGCAGACAACGCCTGCTGACCGAACTGGGGTCACTGGAGTACGCGGTACCCGGCCCCTCGGCCGCGATCCTGAGGCTCACCGAGGCGCTGCGGCTGCCGGGGCCGCCACAGGAACGAGTGCGCGCCGCAGTCGCTCTCGGGACGGCGCTGACCGGCCGTGGCAGGACCCGTGCGGGCGTCGAGGTGCTGCGCTCGCTGTACGACGCGCTCGCCGACCGACCAGACCTGATACGCATCCTGCGGCAGGCGTTTCTGCAACTGTCCGACAAGGAACTGCTGGTGCGGCAGGAGGCGTACAAACGGCTGGTGGAGACTGCCGAACGCTCGCCGGAGTCGATCAGCCCGGCCGGTCACGCGTTCCTGGTCAAATACGCGGTCATGGCGGGTCTGAGCTCGGCGAAGGACGCGATGCTGCGCCTGCGGGGTCTGCTGGCGGAGCCGGCCGACCCGCTGTCCGAGCCTTACCTGCTGGGGTCGGCCGCCGCGGTCGCCCAGTGGGCCGACGAACTCGACGAAGCCGAACGGCTGGTGGAGCGCGGCCTGGCCGGGCAGCGCCCCGACGTCCTGCACCCCATGCAGGAGGCGCTCCTCGACACCCGTTTGGACATCATCGCGGCACGAGGCGACTTCACGCGCCTTCTGGCCGACCCGCTGCCCGCTACCGCGACGCCGAGGAACGCCCATGCCCACGCGTTGACGGCACTCGTGGAGACGGGCCGTGTCACCGACGCCGAACGTCTTGCCGAAGCCTTCGACCTGCGGACGGCGCCGGAGTCCTGGGAGCTGAACCGGTTCCTGTACGCGCGCGGGCGACTGCGCGCCGCGAACGGTGACCTGGCGGGAGCCCTGCACGACTTCCTGGAGTGCGGCCGCCGCCAGTCGGCCCGGGAGGTGTTCAGCCCGGTCGTCACCCCCTGGCGCACTGCCGCCGCCGAGTGCCATCTGGCCCTGGGGGTGCCGCGAGAGGCGCTCGCCCTGGCGGAGGAGGAGCTGCGCCTGGCTCGGGTGTGGAACACACCCCGCACGGTGGGCCGGGCCCTGCGTGTCCTCGGCACCGCGACCGGTGGACGCCAGGGCCTGGACCTGGCTGAGGAGGCCGTACGGCTGCTGCGCGTCGGCCCGGCCGTCCCGGAGCTCGTGGCAGCGCTGCTGGCCGTGGGCCGCCAGTTGACCGTCTCGGGCGAGTCCTCGCGCGCTCGAGGCATCCTGCGGGAGGCGGCCGGGCTCGCCGAACGCCTGGGCGCAGTACGGCTGCGGGACCTGGCGGAGGAGGCGCTGCGTGCGAGCGGCGCCCGCCGTCCGACGACACGCATCGGTGCCGCCTCGCTCACCGACAGCGAGCGCCGGATCGCCGAACTGGCCGCGGAGGGGCACACCAACGCGGAGATCGCGGATTTGCTGCATCTGGCCCGCCGCACCGTGGAGACCCATCTGACGCACAGCTACCGCAAGTTGGGCATCCGACGGCGCAGCGCCCTGAGCACGGCCCTGACCGGCGGCACACGGCGTACGGCGTCCTGACAAGCGGCAGGGACACGTAGGGCGAGCACGGACCTTCGCAGCGGAGGACGGGTTTCCGGAATCGGAGGTGCCAAGGGGGACCGCTCACGGCTGAGGCTGCTGGAGTGTTGGCGGCGGGGGCGCCATAGGCATGGGAGCCACGGCCCGAGCAGGTCGCCGGTGCCCTGGGGGGTGAAGCGGCTCAGTGCCGCGTCGATCCGGGCCAAGGTGTCCGGATGCAGCTCGACGCGCGCGGCGGCGAGGTTCTCCGCGATATGAGCCGGGGTGCGGACGGCGGCAGACGGGTCCGCTCAGTAACCAAGTGGATCTTCGAGCCGTACTTGCCCCGGTCCACGGGGTCGTGGCTCCCCCTGCTGCGCGATTCCATCCGGAACACCGCGACCAGTGAATTGGGTGACAGGGGCGAGTGACGCCCAGCGACGACGAGCGTCCGCTCGGCGCGGAAGGCATTGCGCAGGGCGAGCCCACGCTCAGGACGGGCCGGGCGACGGCACCTGATCGACGCGCTGGGCCCGCAGCACGGCGCCCAGGCGGTCGTGGGCGCCCAGCTTGCGGTAGATGTTCTCGACGTGCTCGTGCACAGTGCGGACCGAGATACCGAGCCGGCGGCCGATGGCGTCCGCGGCGAGTTCTTCCTCGTCCGGCAGGCCGAGCTCGCGGTAGCCGGGGACGGTGGCCACGATCGTCGTCTTTGCGCGGTGCACGGTGCCGGCGGTGTCAGTGACGGTCCTGATGTCCCCGATGGGTCGAGCCTGACGATGTCGTAGTCGACCATCTCTGCGCCGAACTTCTCGGCCTGCGTCCGCATGTTGTCATCAGGTCCGGGCCTTCCGATGCCTTTGGACAAGCCACGGAAGTTCTCGACCTCGGTTGTCGTAGTGAGCGCACCGCCCGCGAAGATCTCGCCGCCGAAGACGAGCGGCTTGAGTTCGACGCGGGCGGTGTAGAGGACAGAGGTGCGTGCGGCGTGGCCAGAACCGACGACGAGTAGAGCTTGTCGGTGAGCAGAGTCGCCCACCGTCCCTTCGCCCGGCAGATCCACATGCCGTGCCCGTGAAGCTGCCTCACGGGCAAGATTCGGCGCAGGAGGATGCTTGGCAGGCGGGACGTGACCTGCCCGCTCGTGCGGCCTTTCCGGACACGGTGATGCCGCAGCAGACCCTACTTCCACCCGCCCAGTGCCGAGTCTCGTGGCTCCATGACATGGTCTGCGGCTGGCTCACGCCAGGCTGGGGGCGCATCGGAGTGGGCGAGGCGGCATCTGGTGCCCGGGCTGGGGGCGGACGCAGCACACGATGTCGGCACCGACTGCGACGGAGACGCGGGTGTTGCCCAGTGCCAGGCCGCCAGGACGCGTTACGCGCTGCGTTTGTGGAGACCCGATAACCAGGGGCTGCGGTCAGCATGGTTCCGAAGAGGGTGTGCTTCAGCGCCCGCCGAGGAAGGGCGATCCGTCGGCGACTCACGGCGCGAGCTCGAGGACGCGGTGGTGGGAGGGACACAGGAAGTGCGGGCGGAGCCCCCCCAGAGAACTGACTGCCTGTCAGTAGAGTCAGCATTGGGTCAGCATCAGTCCGACCGAAGCTGACTACGGCTGGCGAAACTTGCACTTCGAGGTGGAGTGGAACGAGTAGCGTGAAGGTGAATTGCTCACGCGATCTGGGTGAACCGGGCGGTGTGTGCTTCTCCTCGCTCGGCTATGTGTGTGCCGGGCTAGAAAATACCAGCTCAGCGAACTCGACCCCGCGCCTTCAGCGGCACAGGCGGCAGCTCTGGCGCTGGCAACGGATCCCCGTCGTACCCCTTCACTTCCCCAAATCTCGACCCGCTCATCCAGTCCTCCTGGGCCTGTTTGATATCGTCCTGCGTACGCCCGACGAAGTTCCACCACATGATCAGCTCCTCGGCGAACGGCTCGCCGCCCAGCAGCATGATCCCGGCGTCCGACTCGGCGCGCAGCGGCAGTTCGGTGCGGCCGCAGCCGAGATAGAGCATAGAACCCGGCAGCACCGGCACCCCGTCCACGTGCACCTCGCCGGACATGGCCAGGACGCCGTACTCGAAGTCCGGTTCGAGGGGCAGGCGGACGTCGGCGCCCCGGGCGAGCGCGAGGTCCGCGCCGACGATCGGGGTGAACGTCGTACCGGGCGAGGATGATCCGTCGAGGTCGCCGAGGATCACGGTCGCGGTGAGGCCCGGTGCGGCGACCGTGGGCAGGTCGGAGTGGTACTCGAACCCGGGGTCGGTGTGACGGTGCTCGTCGGGCAGCGCGACCCACAGCTGGGCACCGTGCAGGAAGCGGGCGTGCGGCCGGGGGCTCTCCTCGGAGTGGCTGATCGCCCGGCCCGAGGTCATCAGGCCCAGCTGCCTGGGACCGATCGTCTGCAGGCTGCCGGTGGAGTCGCGGTGCAGCACCTCTCCCTCGTGCAGCCAGCTGACCGTCTGCAACCCGATGTGCGGATGCGGCGGGACCTGCATGCCGGGCTCGTCGGCGATGTCGTCGGGGCCGTAGTGGTCGACGAAGGCCCAGGCGCCGATCATGCGCCGGCCGAGGTTCGGCAGCAGTCGGCGCACCTCGGTCGACTCGCCGAGCTTCACATGGCGGGGGCTCAGCAACTCGCGGACGGGTTCGGCGACGACGAATCCGCGGCCGCCGCACACACTCGGCACGGGCGCGCGGTCAAGGTTGCTCATGCAGCCCAACTTAGCGGCAGGCCGTCTCCCGTGCCGAGCGTGTGGCCGGGCGTGGTGCCGAAGGGGAACGAAGCCCAGCCCGGTTGGCCGTCAGGGCACCGGAGAACTCGGGGACGGCTCGGCCGTGGACGGGCGGACGGGGCCGGGCACCGGTGACGGAGTGCCGCTCGTCGGCCGCGGCGGGTGGGCCGGCTCGGCGGGGCGGGCGGGGCCGCCGCGAACGGTGAGGAACACCAGGGCGACCACCGCGGCGAGGGCGAGCAGGCCCATCGCGCATCGGCGTACCAGTACCAGGCGGGAGTGGACGGCCCCGGTCGGCGGGCGCAGGGGCCGCAGGTCGGCCGGGCCGACGGACCGCGCACGCGCGGCCAGCGCGGCCCGCAGCCGCTCCTCGACCGGTGTCGGCACCGTCCCGGCAGCGGACTCGTTCATCGCCGGCCCTCCAGACGTCGGCCCAGGGCGTCCAGGGCCCGGCTGGCCGTGGACTTGACGGTGCCCCGGGACAGCCCGAGCGTCGCCGCTATCTGGGCCTCGGTCAGATGCGACCAGTAGCGCAGCACCAGCACCTCGCGCTGACGCGGGGTCAGCGTCCGCAGGGCCGCGAGCACCTCTCGGTGCTCCTCGTGGAGCAGCACGTCCTCCTCCGGCGGGGGTGCGTGCCGCTCGGGTTCGGGGGTGTGCGCCCGTACGGTCCTGCGCCGCCGCAGCACCGAGCGGGCCGCGTTGACGACGCTGGTGCGCAGGTACGCCTCGGGGTCGTCCAGCGAGCCGAGCCGGTGGCCGTGGCGGCGGAACAGCGCCGTGAAGGCGTCCTGTACGACGTCCTCGGCCGTGGGCAGGTCGTCGACCAGCAGCAGCGCCAGACGCACCAGGGACAGCCGGCGGTGGTGGTACAACTCCTCGATTCCGGCGGGGGGTTCGGGTACGTGCAGTGCCTGTGCGCCGGCACCTTCGCCGGGGCCGGACGGTGCCGGGTCGGCCGTCGTGCCGGCGTGCAGGCGCGCGAGGACGCGGGTCCGCAGGGCACGGCCCAACGTGCGTCAGGGCGGGGCGGACTCCGGGGCGCCGGGACGGAGCCAGGGCAGGGCCGCCGGTGGTGTCGCTGTCGTCATGGGTCTCCCGGCCGGCAGTGCGGGGAGCCGCGCCGGACGGCTCCCCGCACACCAGCATGCCTCAGTGGTGCTGCGGAACCGGCGAAGGCGTGGCGTACCCGGTCGCGGGGACCGGGCTCGGCGACGCCGCCCGGTGGCCGTGGTGCCGTGCCGGTGCGGGCGCCGGGCCGGCCGGGGCCCGGCCCTCGGTGGACGGGACCGGTGAGGGCGTGGCCGGCACGGGCTCGGGCGTCCCGGGCACGGGCTTCGGCGTGCCCGGGTGCGTGGGAGAGGGCAGGGGTGCGGGACCGCCCGGGTGCGTGGGCGCCGGCGCGGGGGTGGCCCGGCGGGAGGGCGACGGCACCGGCTTCGGGCTCGCCGTGCGGACCGGGGACGGCACCGGTGACGGCGTGCTGGTGGCGCCGGGCCGGGACGCGGGGTGTGTGTCGCTCTGGACCGCCTGGGCGGTCACGGTGCCGCCGACGGCCAGGGCCGCGCCGACGGCGGAGACCCCCAGGACGGCGCGCAGCCCGCGGATGCGGCGAGGACGGGGGACACGGTGTGCGGACATGGGTTCCTTCGGTCGCTCGGGTCGGACATCGGTCGAAAGTAGGGGGCCTCCACCCCGACAGACGTCCGGCCCCGGGCGAGGTTGCGGGCGGCGGCCGACCAGTTTTCCGCACGGGCGTCCGACCCCGGGCGACCTCACTGGCGACGGCCGGTCGATGTCCCGCACGTGTGACCGGCCGCCGCCCGGCGGTGCCGCCCGGTCAGCCCAGCTGCTTCAGCAGTTCCTCGGCCACCGGCGCCGAGGAGGCCGGGTTCTGGCCGGTGACCAGGTTGCGGTCGACGATCACGTGCGGTGCCCACGGCCCGGCCACGCGCACGTCGACGCCCGCCTCGGTCAGCCGGTCCTGGAGCAGCCACCTGGCCCGGCCGGCGAGCCCGCCCTGCGTCTCCTCCTCGTTGGTGAAGGCGGCCACCCGGCGCCCGGCGAACGCGTTCGAACCGTCGGCCCGCACCGCAGCGAGCAGCGCGGCCGGACCGTGGCAGACCACCGCCAGCGGCTTGCCCGAGTCGACGGCCGCGACCAGCAGCCGTCCCGAGTCGGCGTCCACGGCCAGGTCCTCCATGGGGCCGTGCCCGCCGGGGTAGAACACCGCGGCGAAGTCGCCGACGTCGACCTCCGCGAGCTTCACCGGCTCCCGCAGCTCGGTCATCTCCTCCAGGGCGCGGGCGATCTCGTCGGCCCGCTCCTGGCCGCCGTTGACCTCCGCTGCGAGGCTCGCCCGGTCGACCGGGGGCAGCACGCCACCCGGCGTGGCCACGACGACCTCATGACCGGCGGCCTTGAAGGCGCGGTAGGGGACCACGGCCTCCTCGGCCCAGAAGCCGGTGGGGTGCGGGGTGCCGTCGGCGAGCGTCCAGTGGTCGGCACCGGTCAGTACGAAAAGGATCTTCGACATGGGTCTTCTTCTCCCGGAACTTGCGCTTGTGAGGAGAACGTAGGCGACTCCACCCATAGGGAACCAATGCAGTCACGTATGGCAGACATTGGATCTCCTATGGGTCGCGGGGGCGGCGGTCCGGTGAATACTCGGCCTTGTGGACACCCCTTCCCTCGACCTGAACCTCCTGCGCACCTTCCTCGCGGTCTACCGCTCCGGCTCCTTCACCGGCGCCGCCCGCCTGCTGGGCCTGTCGCAGCCGACGGTGACGACGCAGATGCGCACGCTGGAACGGCTCAGCGGCCGGGAGCTGTTCGAACGGCTGCCGCGCGGGGTCGCCCCGACGCCGGTGGCCGACGAACTGGCCGCACGGATCGCGGTGCCCCTGGACGAGCTGGCCGTCGTCGCCGGTCCCGATCCCCTGGAGGGCGCGCGCCCGGAGCCCGTCCACCTCGCAGGGCCCGCCGAGTTCCTGTGCACGAAGGTGGTGCCCGCCCTGACTCCGCTCGTCGTCGAGGGCGTACGGCTGCGGGTGGCCACCGGACTGACCGATCCGCTGCTGGAGGAACTCCGCGCGGGCCGCCACGACCTGGTGATCGCCACCGCCCGCCCGCGCGGCCGCGCGCTCCACGCCGTGCCGCTCGCCGACGAGGAGTTCGTCCTGGTCGCCGCCCCCGTCTGGGCCGAACGGCTGACCGGCCGGCTGCCCGTCGAGGGACCGGCGGCCCTGCACTCCGTGCCCCTGATCACCTACGCCGAGGACCTGCCCATCGCCCGCCGCTACTGGCGGCACGTCTTCGGCCGGCGCCTGACCCGCACCGCCGCCGTCACCCTGCCCGACCTGCGCGGGGTGCTGGCGACGGTGGTCGCGGGCGCGGGCTTCGGAGTGCTGCCCCGCTACCTGTGCGAGGACCCGCTGGAGTCCGGTGCTCTCGTGGCGCTGCTGGAGCCGGAGGACCCGCCGATCAACACGGGTTTCCTGGTCCAGCGTCCCGGCGCCTCGGACAACCCCGACGTGGCCCGCGTCCGCGAAGCCCTGCTGACGGCGGCACGGGCCTGGTAGGCCCCGCGGTCAGGGCCGGGGGGCCGGTCCAAGCCGCTCCGCCACGTCGTGCACCGCTCCGAGGTGGGCCGCCAGCCGGGGCGGGGCGTCAACTCCGGCCAGCAGTGCGGCGACACGCTCGGGGAGCGGTCGTAGCGGCGGATCGGTGGTGTCGTCCGTCGCGATCGACACCGGGCTCGTGGCTGTCACCGTGCCAGCGTAGTCACCGCGGGACCGGCTCGGTACGTCTCCCCCGCCTTCAGGCGGGGGAGCCTTCAAGCCCCCTCCAGCCGCCACTGCTGGGAGACCGCGTCGCTCACCGTACGCTGCACCACCGCCGCGCCGTTGGCGGTGCCGTCGACGTCCAGGGCCTTGCCGCTGTTGCGGTTGACGAGCCGTTGGTAGCCGTCGCCGGCGGGCTGGAGGGTCCACTGCTGGGTGTCGGTGCCGTTGTGCGTCCACTGGTTCAGGGCGGTGCCGTCGGTGGTGGAGGAGCGCGGCACCTCCAGCACCTTGCCGCTGTGGAGGCAGGTCAGCTTGGAGCGGCCACCCGAAGTCGTGGTGATCCAGCGCTGGTTGGCGCCGGTGTTGGGGGTCCAGGCGATCACCGCGGCGCCGTCCGCGGTCGAGGCGCCGCTCACGTCCATCGCCCTCCCCGTCGCGCGGTTGAGCAGCCGGAAGGTGCCGCTCGGCGAGGGTGCCGCGACCCGCTGCGCGCCGCGCAGCACATTGCCCTCGGTGGTGAGGTAGTTGGTGGTGTAGTCGAAGCGCGGCGAGCCCGACCACAGCAGGTAGAAGTACTTCATGTTCTCCGAGAACCAGTAGCCCGGCGTCAGATCGCCCTTGGTGGTGGGCGTCGTCGTCATGTCCGACACGACCGTGTAGCCGTTCGCGACCTTGCAGTGGGTCTTCTGCGCGTTCCAGAGCCACCCGGCGCGGTCCCGGTAGACCTCCTTGCCGGTCAGCAGCCACAGGAACAGCGCCGAGTCCGCGTACTCGGGACGCAGTTGGTACTGGGTGCTGGTGGCCGCGAGCGTCGTGTAGTCGATCGTCTCCGGCGGCAGTTTGAACCGTCCCAGCGCAGCCGCCCACGAGGAGTGGTACGACTCGCCCTCGCTCATGTTGCCGCCCTGCCCGAGCAACCCCGCGTAGAAGGCGGACAGTTCGGACTGGCCGCGACCGGTCACCGTCCCGCTGTTCATGTCGGCGGACCGGAACCACAGCCGCCCGTCGTAGGTCTCCCCGAGGCGCTGCAGGACGGCCGTGGTCAGGGTGCGGTACCAGCCGCGGATCTCGGTGTCGCCGAAGAACTGGTAGGCGTCCCACAGGTACTCGAAGTAGGAGTCCACGGGCGGGTCGACCCGCGCGGTGGTGTCGGTCCAGGCGCCGGTCTCCACGTTCAGCGTCGTGCCGACGAGGTTCAGCGCCGAGCGCCGGTCGTACGGTGCCTTGAGGGCCTTCTTCGCGGCGTCGAAGTACCTGTGGTCGCCGGTCAGCTGGGACAGCCAGCCCAGTTCGGTGATGTTGCTGCCGATCTCGGCGAGCGGCACCTGGTTGCCGCTGACCGCCCCCGTGCGCAGGTTGACGTACCGGTACGGGGCCCCGGTCGGTGACGAGGTGAAGGCGGGCAGCAGCCGGTCGGCGAGGTCGCGCGCCTTCGTCAGCAGGACGCTGTCGCCGGTGCAGTGGTATCCGGAGAGGAGCCCGCCGACCAGCCGGATGATCGTCTCGAAGACGTGGACGCTCGCGTCGCGGTCGAAGTCCAGGTTGCCGTTGATCCAGGCGACGGCGGCGTCCAGTTCGCCGTCCAGCTCCATCAGGAACAGGGTGTCCAGCGACTCCACGATCGTCAGCCCCAGGGGCACTCCGTTGATGAAGAACTCCGAGCCGGTGCCGCTGACCGGGCGCAGTTCGTCGCGGCCCCAGGTCAGCCGCCGGTAGGCGGTCCACGCGGTGAGGAACTCCTGGCGCACGTCCTCGGCGAGCGCGGGGTCCGCCGGCCCCGGCGCGGCGGCCGCCCGTGCGGCACCGGGTCCGCCGAGCGCGCAGAGGGCGCCGGCCGCCCCGACGGCGGTGCGCAGCAGGGCGCGTCTGGTGAGCCGGGTGCTCGCGAGGCCGGCCGGGGAGCCGGGAGTGGGGGGTGTCGCCATGGCCATGAGAAGGGGGCCTCCGTCCGGGGCGTGTCGACAACGTTGTCTCGACGGGTGGGTGGCTCACGGTGCGGTGCGTTCGGAGCGTGGGGGCGAACGGGCGTCACGGCGGCGGCTGTTGGCGTGCGGACGCGGGTCGGCCGACGGTGCGGGGTCGCGCAGGTGGCAGAGTCTGCAGAGCGAGCATGGGCATGTCAATACCATCAGCGGAACCCGCGGAGCTCACGGCGCGCCCGTGGCCGGCCAGGGTTCACCCGAATGGCGGCACCGGGGGGCTGGGCCGAGGATGGACGCGTGGGGTACGGTCACCGCCGCAGCGCCGGTGCCGTCCGAGGCCGCCGGGGGACGGAGGCCGACCCCGGCCGCGGTGAGCGGCCGGAAGGGAGGACACCGTCATGCTGGAAGTGAAGACGGTCGACAAGCCGGACGAACGGCGCGACTTCCCCCGCGGCCACCTCGAAGCCCTTCACCTGACCGGGCTCGACTTCGCGGTGGGCACGTTCGAACCGGGCTGGCGATGGTCGGAGTCCGTGGCACCGATCGCGGGCACCGCGAGCTGCATGGTCCACCACAACGGCTTTGTGGTGCAGGGGCGGATGCACCTGCGCATGGACGACGGCGGCGAGGGCGAGGTCGGCCCCGGCGACGTCTTCGTGTGCCCGCCCGGCCACGACGCGTGGGTGGTGGGCGACGAGCAGGTCGTGGTGTACGACTTCGCCGGCATCATGGCGAAGGAGTACGCCAGGAAGCCGTAGCGCGGCGAGCCGTCCGTCTCCGCGTGCCACCGGGTCGCACACCGTGCGGCCCGGTGGTGTGTCCGGGCGGCCGAGGTCGTCAGCCGTCGAGGGTGACGGCGCCCTCCTCGGCGTACGCGACGGCCTCCGCGTGCCCGAACAGGCCGGGCAGCCCGCCGGTGTGCACGAACACGGTCTTCTCGCCCCGCCGTACGTCACCGTCGCGGACGGCGGCGATCAGACCGGCCAGCGCCCGGCTGGTGTAGAGGGGGTCGAGGACGATCCCTTCGGTGCGGGCGGCCAGCCGCAGGGCCTCGGCCGCCGCACCGGTCAGTGTCGCGTAGCCGTCGCCCACCTGGTCCCGGCGCACCCGCAGCCGGTCCGCGGTGACCTTCCCGGTGGTGTGCGGGGCCGCGAACTCCTCGACCGCGGCGGCCGGATCGGCCAGCGCGCCCACGTCGACGCCGAGCACCGCCTCCGTGCCGAGCGCGGCGACCAGCCCGGCCATGGTGCCGCCCGAACCGAGCGCGACCACCGCCGTCCGCAGGTCCGGCACCTGCTCGCGCAGTTCGTCCGCGCACCGCACATAGCCGCGCGCGCCCAGCGCGCTGGAGCCGCCGAACGGGATCAGGGCCGGACGGGCGCCCGACTCCCGCAGCCGCGCGCACACCCCGTCCGCCGCCACGTCCAGTCCGGCCCGGTCCACGTCGCCCGCCCAGACCAGCCGCGCCCCCAACAGGCCGTCCAGGGCGAGGTTCCCCGAACGCGACCCGCCCGGTGAGCCGCGCAGCACGAGGACGGCGGACAGACCCAGCCGGGCGGCCGCGGCGGCCGTCAGCCGGGCGTGGTTGCTCTGCGGGGCACCCGTGGTCACGAGGGTGTCCGCGCCCTCGGCCAGCGCCGCGCCGACCGTCCACTCCAGCTTGCGGACCTTGTTGCCGCCGCCTCCCACGCCGGTCAGGTCGTCCCGCTTGATCCACAGGTCCTCCGGGCCGAGGCCCACCGCGGCGGCGAGCCGGGGCGCCGGTTCGACCGGCGTGGGGAAGGCGGCGAGCTGGACGGGCGGGTGGCTCATGTCGTACGTCCTCGGGTGCGGGCGGATGACGGGCGCGGGGCGGCCGGTCGGTGCCCAGTCGACCATGCCCGGCCGCCCAGGGTCACACGGGCAGCAGCCGGGCGACCAGCGCGCCGAGCTGCCGGGCCGTGCGGCACTCGTGCATCTCCACCAGCTCGGCGTAGTCGGGCGCCGCCGAGTCGCCGGTGCCCCACTGGGTGCGCGGCTCCGGGTTCAGCCAGTACACGCGCCGGGCGCGCCGGGCGACCTCGCGGACGGCGGGCAGGTTCGGGTCGCTCATGTTGGTACGGGCGTCCCCGAGCACGAACACCGTCGTGCGGGGGCCGACCGCGGCGCCGTAGCGCTCGGCGAACTCGCCGAGGGCGACGCCGTAGTCGCTGCTGCCGTGCCAGCCGGTGAGCGTGGCCTCGGCGCGGATCCGGGCGCCGAGCCCGTCCGGGTCGGCCCGGCCGTGACCGAGCAGGTCGGTCACCTCGTCGAGGCGGTTGACGAAGGCGAACACCCGGATCTTGCTGAACTCGTCGTGCAGCGCCTGCACCAGCAGCATGGTGAAGTCCGCGAAGCCGGACACCGAGCCCGACACATCGCACAGCAGCACCAGTTCGGGCCGGGCGGGACGGCGTCTGCGCCGCACGGGCCGCATCGGCACCCCGCCCGTCGACAGCGAGGAGCGCAGGGTGCGACGCAGGTCGACCGTGCCGCGCGCGGCCCGGCGGCGGCGCGCGGCCAGCCGGGTCGCGAGCTTGCGCGCCAGCGGCTGAACCGTCCTGCGCAGCTCGGCGAGCTGGTCCCGGCCCGCGTACAGGAAGTCCACCCGGTCGGCGGTCGGGGCGACGGCCCGCCGGGCGATCTCGTCCCGCCCGCGCCGCTCGGCGACCCGGCGCCGCGCCTCCGTCGCGACCAGTCCCCGGAATGCCTCGATACGGCGCCGGATCTCGTCGTCCAGCAGCCGGTCCGCGAACCCCGCGCCGCCGTCCCGGCCCCGGACGTCGGCCCGCACCCGGGCCAGCAGGGTCTGCGGGCGGAGCCGGTCCAGGGTCTGGTACGCCGACCAGCCGTCCGCACCCGGTGAACTCCCGTACCCGCCGAAGCCGTCGACGGCCTCCGCGGCCAACCGGGCCAGCACCGACCGGTCGTCGGCGGCCAGCGCGTCCGCGATCCGGTCGCGCAGCTCCGCCCGGTCCGCGCGGCCGCCGTCCGGGGCACCGACGCCGCGCGGGAAGTACAGGTCGAAGACGGGGTCGAACACCGCCCGCTGTCCCGCGCCGTGCAGCAGGGTCGCGGCCAGCCCCTCGCGCAGCAGCTCCCGGTCGGCGAGCCCCAGCTCCCGCGCCGCCAGGGCGGCGTCGACGGTCTCCCCGGTGCCGATCCGTACGCCGTGCGCGCGCAGTGCGCCCACCAGGCCGGTGATCCGCTCCTCGACACCGCTCACAGCGCGTCCAGATCGAGCTTGGCGGCGGCCTTCTGCACGTCCTCCTGGTGCTTGAGGATCACGCCCAGGGTGTCCCGTACGACCGTCTCGTCCAGCGTGCCGGCGCCGAGGGCCAGCAGGGTGTGCGCCCAGTCGACGGTCTCCGCGATCGAGGGCACCTTCCGCAGGTCCATCGCGCGCAGCGCCCCGACCACCCGCACCACCGATTCGGCCAGGGCCTCGCCGAGCGCGGGCACCTTCAGCCGTACGATCCGGCGCTCCAGCTCCTCCTCGGGGAAGCCGATGTGCAGGAACAGGCAGCGGCGGCGCAGCGCCTCGGACAGCTCGCGTCCGGCGTTGGAGGTGAGCACGACGAAGGGGCGGCGGGTGGCGGTGATCGTGCCCAGTTCCGGGACCGTGACCTGGAAGTCGCTGAGCACCTCCAGCAGCAGTCCCTCCATCTCCACGTCGGCCTTGTCGGTCTCGTCGATCAGGAGCACCGTCGGCTCGTCGCCGCGGATCGCGGTCAGCAGCGGGCGGGGGAGCAGGAACTCCTCGCTGAAGATGTCGGTGCGGGTCTCGTCCCAGTCCTCGTCGCGGCCCGCGCTGATGCGCAGCAGTTGCTTGGCGTGGTTCCACTCGTACAGGGCCCGGGACTCGTCGACGCCCTCGTAGCACTGCAGTCGTACCAGCCGTGCCTCCGCGACCTGGGCCACGGCCTTGGCCAGCTCGGTCTTGCCGACCCCGGCGGGGCCCTCCACCAGCAGCGGCTTGCCCAGCCGCGCGGCGAGGAAGACGGTCGTGGCGACCGCGGGCGAGGCGAGGTATCCGGCTTCGGCGAGGCGGGCGGAGACGTCGTCGACGGATGTGAACACCGGGGCCTCCGGGTGGGTCGTGAGCTGCGTTCGAGCACCTATCTAAGCGCTTGTTCACCCCGCTTGTCACGGGATTCCCGGGGCCCCGAGCAGACCCCGAGCGTGCAAACCGATCGGTTTCCGACCATCCCGGACGCGGTAACCTCGGCGTATGGCCACCACGGACAAGGCGTCCCCCCGCGACCGGCTGCTCGACGCGGCCTCCCGGCTCTTCTACCGCGACGGCGTCTCCATCGGCGTCGAGGCGCTGTGCCGGGCCGCCGGCGTCTCCAAGCGGTCGATGTACCAGCTCTTCGACAGCAAGGACGAGATGCTCGCCGCGAGCCTGGAGCGGCGCATCCCCTGGTACGAGGGCCGGCTGACGCCGGCCGACCCGGACTCCGCCACGCCGCGCGAGTGGATCCTGTACGTCTTCGAGCAGCTGGAGAAGGCCTCCGTCGACCCCGACTACTTCGGCTGCCCCTACCTCGCCGTGCTGGTCGAGCTGAAGGACCCCGAGCACCCGGCGAGCGAGGTCGCCCGCGCGGTCAAGGAACGCCTGGAACTGGGCTTCCGCACACAGGCGGAACGGGGCGGCGCGCGCGACCCGGAACTGCTCGCCCGCCAGCTCATGCTGGTCTTCGACGGCGCCGGCGCCCGCGCCGGCGCCCGCGTGGAGCACCTGGACGACGGACTCGCCACGGCGACCGCGACCGCACTGCTGGACGCGGCCGGACTGCGCCAGGCGCATTGACCTCGAGCGTTGTTGACGCCGGCCCGGCGCCCCCGCACCCCCGGACGGTCCACCACAACGCGCCGCCCCGCTCGGCCGCCCGGTGCAATGGACTCGTGACCGCGCCCCCGGACGACTGCCTCGCGCGCAACGAGTGGATCTGCGGCGCCTATCTGAGCACGCGCCGCCAGATCCTGCTCGACGCGGTCGTCCAGCACCTCCAGCTGACGGCGGTGTCGGTCCTCATCGGCCTCGCGCTCGCCCTGCCGCTGGCCGTGCTGGCCCGCCGCTGGACCTTGGCGGCCGGCCCGGTCCTCGGCGTGACGACGATCCTCTACACCATCCCGTCCCTGGCGATGTTCTCCCTGCTCCTGCCCCTCTACGGCCTCTCGGCCTCCCTGGTCGTCGCCGGGCTCGTGCTCTACTCCCTCACCCTGCTCGTGCGGAACATCCTCGCCGGGCTGCGCGCGGTACCGCAGGAGACCCGGCAGGCCGCGCGCGGCCTCGGCTACGGTCCGGTACGGCTGCTGCTCACCGTCGAACTGCCCCTGGCGGTGCCCGCCGCGATGGCCGGACTGCGCATCGCGACCGTCTCCGCGGTCTCCCTGGTCACGGTCGGCGCGATCGTCGGCTTCGGCGGCCTCGGGAACCTGATCTACGCGGGCATGAACACCTACTTCAAGGCCCAGGTGCTCACCGCCTCCGTGCTGTGCGTACTGATCGCCGTCGCCGCCGACCTGCTCCTGCTGGGCGTGCAGTGGCTGATCACCCCCTGGGCGAGGGCGGCCCGCGCATGAACACCCTCGGCGCCACCTGGGACTGGCTCACCGACCCCGCCCACTGGTCGGGCGACGACGGTGTCCTGCACCGGCTGTTCCAGCACCTGGTGCTCACCGTGGTCTGCCTCGTCATCAGCTGCCTGATCGCGCTGCCCGTCGCGCTGCTCCTCGGCCACCTCGGCAGGGGCGGCGCGCTCGCCGTCAACATCTCCAACGTCGGCCGGGCGGTCCCCACCTTCGCGGTGCTGGTCCTGCTCCTGCTGACCCCGGTCGGCAAGTGGGGCGAGGGCCCCGCGGTGGTCGCCCTGGTGCTGTTCGCCGTGCCGCCCCTGCTCACCAACGCCTACGTCGGCATGCGCGAGGTCGACCGGAGCGTCGTCCGGGCCGCCCGGGGCATGGGGATGACCGGGGCGCAGACGCTGTTCCGTGTGGAACTGCCGCTCGCCCTTCCCATGGTCCTCAACGGGGTGCGGATCGCCGCCGTCCAGCTCGTCGCCACCGCCACCATCGCCGCGCTCGCGGGCGGCGGCGGACTCGGCCGGATCATCACGGCGGGCTTCAACCTGGCCAGCACGCCCCAGGTGGTCGCCGGCGCCCTCCTCGTCGCCGTGTTCGCACTGATCGTCGAGGCCGTCTTCGAGATCGCCGAACGCCTGGCACCGGCCTGGGCCCGGGGCGGCCGGTGAGGGTCCGTGCCGCGGTCGCGGTGTGCGTCCTCGCCGCTCTCACCGGCTGCTCCACCGGACCGTCCCTGGAGAACCGGGGCGAGGTCACCGCGCCCCCCGGTGACAGCCACCACCTGACCATCGGCTCGGCCGGTTTCACCGAGAGCGACCTGCTCGCCCAGATGTACGCGCAGCTGCTGAACCAGGCCGGCTACAAGACGTCCCTGATCACGGTCGCCAACCGGGAGCTGTACGAACCGGCCCTGGAGTCCGGCCAGATCGACGTCGTGCCCGAGTACGCGGCCACCCTCGCCGACTGGCTGAACGCCAAGACCCACGGCGCCGCCGCGCACCCGGTCGGCTCGCCCGACCTCGACACCACGATGAACGCCCTGCGCGGGCTGGCCGCACCCCGCGGGCTCACGGTCCTCCCACCCGGGCGCGCGGTGGACCAGAACGCCTTCGCGGTGAGCGCCTCCTACGCCCGGCAGCACCGGCTGAAGACCCTCGGCGACCTGGGCGCCGCGAAACTGAGGGTACGGCTCGCCGCCGGTGACGAGTGCGTGCAACGGCCGTACTGCGCACCGGGACTGAGGAAGGTGTACGGCATCGACATCACCGGGGTCGACCCGAAGGGCGTGGGAACCACCCAGGCCAAGCGGGCCGTGCAGGACGGCCGGGACCAGATGGTGCTCACCACCACCACGGACGCCACCCTCGACTCCTTCGGCCTGGTCCTGCTCGAGGACGACAGGCACCTGCAGAACGCCGACTACGTCGTCCCGGTCGTCAACCGCTCCCGCGCGGGCGGTCCGGGCGTGGCCAGGGCCCTGGGCAGGCTCAACGACGTCCTCACCACGGCGGACCTGGCGGACCTGAACCGGCAGGTCGACAGCTGGCGCCGACTGCCCGCCGACGTCGCCCGCACCTATCTGAAGGACAAGGGCCTGCTGAAGTGACGCCCCCGGCGACCGGCGGGCTCAGGCGTCCGCCACGGAGTCGAACGGCACCTGCCCCCGTGCCACACCACGCCGGTCCGCGTCCACCGAGCGGCGCAGTGCCTCGTGCAGCTTCGCCGGGGTCAGCACCCCCACGAAGCGCGCCCCGTCCAGCACCGCGACCCATCCGGCGTCGTACTGGAGCATCACCCCGAAGGCCTGCTTCAGCGGGGCGCCCACCGGCACCCACGCCGTCATCCGGTGCGCCAGGTCACCGACCGTGCCGCCGGCGGCCAGCCCGTCGATGCCGACCCAGCCGTGCAGATCGCCGTGCGCGTCGAGGACGACCGCCCACCGGGCGCACTCGGCCCGCAGCCGCTCGGCGGCACGCGCGGCGGGCTCGTCCAGGCGGGCCACCGGCGGCTGTTCGAGATCGTCCGGCTCGATCTCGGTGACCGACAGCCGCTTCAGCCCGCGGTCGGCGCCGACGAACCCGGCGACGTAGTCGGTGGCGGGCGCCCCGAGCACCGCTCCCGGAGTGTCGAACTGCTCGATGCGGCCCTGCCCGTACACCGCGATGCGGTCGCCGAGCCGGACCGCCTCCTCGATGTCGTGCGTGACCAGCAGCACCGTCTTGCGCACCGCGGCCTGCATGCGCAGGAACTCGTCCTGCAACTGCTCGCGCACCACCGGGTCGACCGCGCCGAACGGTTCGTCCATCAGCAGCACCGGTGGATCGGCCGCGAGCGCCCGGGCCACGCCCACCCGCTGCCGCTGGCCGCCCGACAGCTGTTCCGGGTAGCGCGTCCCGTACGTCCTCGGGTCCAGGCCCACCAGATCGAGCAGCTCTGCGGCACGGGCCCGGGCCTTCGACCGCTTCCAGCCGAGCAGGGCCGGCACGGTCGCCGTGTTGTCCAGCACCGTGCGGTGCGGGAAGAGGCCCACCTGCTGGATGACGTAACCGATCCGGCGGCGCAGCCGCACCGGGTCGACCCGGGCGACGTCCTCGCCGTTCACGAAGATCCGGCCGGAGGTCGGCTCGATGAGCCGGTTCACCATCATCATGGTCGTCGTCTTGCCGCAGCCGGAGGGGCCCACGAGCGTGACCAGCTCGCCCTCGGACACCTCGAAGGAGAGTCCGTCCACGGCCGTCGTACCGTCCGGATACCGCTTGGTGACCTGCTCGAACCGGATCATTCCCTCACGCTAGCCGTGCCCGCCCCGGCCCGCCCGCCTCCGAACGGGCGAAGGGACGACCTCCCGGTCACGGCCGCGCCGTCACCAGGACCACCTCCAGCGTGCGCGGCCCGTGCACCCCCTCCACCCGGTCCAGCTCGATGTCACTCGTGGCCGACGGACCGGAGATCCAGGTCAACGGACGGGTGGGAGAGAGCCGTTCCAGGGCCTGGGGCACGGAGGAGACGACCTGCTCCGGGACCCGGACCACGCAGACGTGGTGGTCGGGCACGAGACTGATCCGGCGGCGGCCCTGGTCGGGGCCGCCGTCCAGCACGATCGTGCCGGTCTCGGCGATCGCCACCGCGCAGGCCGTGACCACGCTGTCCACCCGGTCCAGGTCGTGCGCCGTGCGGTCGCTCCGGTCGGCGACCCGGGTCACGTCCACCCGCGCGAGCCAGGCCTCGTCGAGACCGGGCGGCACCAGCACCTGGGCCGCCTTCCGGCCCCTCAGCAACCGGCCGATCAGGGACGGCAGTTCGCCCTCGGAGCAGCGGTGCACGATCGCCCGGTAGTCCGCTAGGTTCTCGGCGAGCAGGTCGACCGTCCGCTCGGCACCCGGGCCTCCGTGCTCGCGCAGATAGTCCCGGGGCACGGCCTCCTCGTACGGCCGCTCGTCCGGGGTCACGTCGGCGAGGGCCCGCCGCACCCGCCCCAGGATCCTTTCCCTGCTGCTCACTTGGCGCCGTCCTTTCCGCCGTTCGTGCGCTGCCACCAGTCGCGGAACGGTTCCGCGGGCACCGGCGGCAGGTCCCGGGTCGCGCTCCACGCCCGGCCCGGACCCGGCAGGGTGCGCGGATGCAGCCGGCGGGTGCGGGAGGCGAGGCGCTGGCCGGCGCGCAGTGCGCCCGGGTGCGCGAACGCCCAGCGTGCCGCCCGCATGGCCGCCCGCTCGGCCGCGTGCCCCTTGGCCGGCTTCAGCACCACCCTGTTGCCCTCCCGGACCGCCGGACCGCCCTCCACGACCCGCTCCCGCAGGTGCACCAGCACCTCGGGGATGTCGATGGCGACGGGGCACACCTCGTAGCAGGCCCCGCACAGGCTCGACGCGTACGGCAGCGAGGCGTCGATCTCGCTACCCGTGCCCCGCAGTTGCGGGCTGAGGATCGCGCCGATCGGGCCCGGGTACACCGATCCGTACGCGTGCCCGCCCGCCCGCTCGTACACGGGGCAGACGTTGAGGCAGGCCGAGCAGCGGATGCAGCGCAGCGCCTGGCGGCCGACCTGGTCGGCGAGGGTGTCCGTGCGGCCGTTGTCGAGCAGGACCAGGTGGAATGTGCCGGGGCCGTCGGCCGTCTCGGAGTCCGTCGTCCCGGTCCACATGCTCGTGTACGGGTTCATCCGCTCGGCGGTGGACGAGCGCGGGAGGGTCTGCAGGAACACCTCCAGGTCCCGCCAGGTGGGCACGATCTTCTCGATGCCGACGACCGAGATCAGCGTCTCGGGGAGCGTGAGGCACATCCGGCCGTTGCCCTCGGACTCGACGACGACGAGGGTGCCGGTCTCGGCCACCATGAAGTTGGCGCCGGAGATGCCGACCTTGGCCCGCAGGAACTTCTCCCGCAGGTGCAGCCGCGCGGCCTCGGCGAGTTCGGCGGGCGTGTCGGTCAGGCCCTCGGGGGCCGGGCGGCCCCACCCGCCCATCTCGGAGCGGAAGATGTCCCGGATCTCACCGCGGTTGCGGTGGATGGCGGGAACGAGGATGTGCGAGGGGCGGTCCTTGCCCAACTGCACGATCAGCTCGGCGAGATCGGTCTCGTAGGCCCGGATGCCCTCCGCCTCGAGGGCCTCGTTGAGCCCGATCTCCTGGGTGGCCATGGACTTGACCTTGACGACCTCCGACTCGCCCGTGGCCTTGACCAGTTCGGCGACGATCCGGTTGGCCTCGTCGGCGTCCGCCGCCCAGTGGACCGTGCCTCCGGCGGCGGTGACGGCCTCCTCCAACTGCACCAGGTAGCGGTCCAGATGGCGCAGGGTGTGGTCCTTGATCCGCCGGCCCGCCTCCCGCAGCGGCGCCCAGTCGGACAGCTCGGCGACCGCCTTGGCCCGTTTGGCGCGGATGGTGTGGGTGGCATGGCGGAGGTTGCCGCGCAGTGTCGGATCGGCGACCGCGTCGTGCGCCGCCTTCGGAAACGCCGGCATGCCGACGAACGTCCCGCTCATACCGCCGGTTCCTCCTCCGTGCTCGCCAGGATCTCGGCGATGTGCACCGGCCGCATGCCCACCGCGAGCCGGGTCATGGTCCCGCCGATGTGCATCAGGCAGGAGTTGTCGGCCGCGCACAGCACCTCCGCGCCGGTCGACTCGGCGTTGCGCACCTTGTCCGCCCCCATCGCCGCCGAGACGTCCGCGTTCTTCAGCGCGAACGTCCCGCCGAACCCGCAGCACTCCTCGGCCCCCGGCAGCTCGACCAGCTCCAGCCCCCGCACCGCCCGCAGCAGCCGCCGGGGACGGTCGCCGAGCCCGAGACCGCGCAGGCCGTGGCAGGTCGGGTGGTAGGTGACCCGGTGCGGGTAGTGGGCGCCCACGTCCGTCACGCCCAGGACGTCGACCAGGAACTCCGTCAGCTCGTACGTCTTGGGCACCACCGGCGCCAGGGCCGTCGCCAGGGTGTCTCCGCGCCCCTCGGCCCGGGCCCGTTCACCCATCCGGGGATACAGCTCCCGCACCATCGCCCCGCACGACCCGGACGGGGTCACGATCGCCTCGTACTCCCCGAAGACATCGGAGAAGTGACGGGCCAGCGGCTCGGCCTCATGCCGGTAGCCCGTGTTGTAGTGGGCCTGTCCGCAACACGTCTGGGCCATCGGGAAGTCGACCTCCACGCCCAGTCTGGTCAGCAGTTTCACCACGGCGCGGCCGGTGTCCGGATAGAGCGTGTCGTTGACACAGGTCAGGAACAGTGCGACACGCATCGCGGCTCCTCGGGGTCGGTCATCGGACGAGTGCAGGGTAATGGGCGGATACCACCGAAGGGAGGGGGCGGCTCACGGCGCGGCGAGCCGGGCCTCCGCCTCCCGCCAGCGCGCGGTGCCGCCCCGCGGCTGATACCGGGTCAGCGGCTGGGTGCGGGTGAGCAGTCCGCGCATGTCGGCGAGGTCGCCGACCAGGCCGTGGGCGCGGGCCTGCACGAGGACGTTGCCGAGCGCGGCCGCCTCCGTCGGTCCCGCCACCACCGGCAGCCCGCATGCGTCGGCGGTGAGCTGGCACAGCAGCGCGTTGCGGGTACCGCCGCCGACGACGTGCACGACCTCCACCGGATGGTCCGCCAGCCGCCGCGCGTCCTCCACCGCCCGGCGGTGGGCGAGGGCCAGGGAGTCGACGATACAGCGGGTGATCTCGGCCGGTGTGGCGGGCACGGGCTGCCCCGAGGCGCGGCACGCCTCGGCGATCCGCTCCGGCATCCGCCCCGGCGCGAGGAACGCCTCGTCCCCGGCGTCCACCACCGAGCGCAGCGCCGGCACCCCGGCCGCCTCGCGCAGCAGCGCGCCCAGGTCGGGGTCGCCCCAGGCCCGCACGCACTCCTGGAGCAGCCAGAGCCCCATGATGTTGCGCAGGTAGCGGACCGTCCCGTCCAGCCCCAGCTCGTTGGTGAAGTTGGCGGCCCGGCTCTCCTCGGTGAGCACGGGTGCGCCCAGTTCCAGGCCGGCGAGGGACCAGGTGCCGGTGCAGATGTAGGCGAAGTTCTCGCCGGTGGCGGGCACGGCGGCCACCGCGGACGCGGTGTCGTGCGAGCCCACCGCCGTCACCGGCACCGGGCCGGTGAGGCCGGTCTCCTCCAGCACCTCGGGCCGCAGCACGCCCGCCGGGTCGCCCGGCAGCCGCAGCGGCGGGAACAGGCCGAGGTCGATGCCCAGCCGCTCGGCGATGTCGTAGGACCACGCGCGCGTGCGGGGGTCGACGAGCTGGGTGGTGGAGGCGTTGGTCAGCTCGGTTCCCTGCTCGCCGGTGAGCCAGTACGTCAGCAGGTCGGGAATGAGCAACAGGCGCCGGGCGCGCGCGAACCGGGCGGTGGAGCGGGCGGCCCTGAGCTGGTACAGGGTGTTGAAGGGGGCGTACTGCAACCCGGTGGCCGCGTACAGCTCGGCGGCGGCCACGCTCGCCCACACCTGGTCCGCGACGCCGTCCGTCCGGGCGTCGCGGTAGTGGACCGGGTTGCCGAGCAGCGCGCCGTCGGCGTCGAGCAGGCCGTAGTCGACGGCCCAGCTGTCGATGCCGACGGAGTCCACCTGCCCCGCCGTCCGGAGTCCGTCGAGCACCCCCGCGTACAGCGCGAGCACGTCCCAGCGCAGCCCCTCCGGCAGCCGCACCGGCCGGTTCGGGAACCGGTGCGCCTCGCTCAGCTCCAGCGTGTCGTGCCCGACCCGGCCGACCATCACCCGCCCGCTGGAGGCGCCCAGATCGACGGCGGCGTACGACTTCGGTCCCGCGCTCATCGCAGGAACGCGGCCGCCACACCCGCGTCGACCGGGATGTGCAGCCCGGTGGTGTGGGTGAGCTCGCCGCCGGTGAGCGCGAACACCGCGTTCGCCACGTGTTCCGGCAGCACCTCCCGCTTCAGGATGGTCCGCTGCGCGTAGAACTCGCCCAGCTTCTCCTCCGGCACGCCGTACACGGCGGCCCGCTGGGCGCCCCAGCCGCCGGCGAAGATGCCCGAGCCGCGGACCACACCGTCGGGGTTGACGCCGTTGACGCGGATGCCGTGCTCGCCCAGCTCGGCGGCCAGCAGCCGGACCTGGTGGGCCTGGTCGGCCTTGGTGGCGGAATAGGCGATGTTGTTCGGTCCCGCGAAGACGGCGTTCTTCGACGCGATGTAGACGATGTCGCCGCCCAGGTTCTGCGCGATCATCACGCGGGCCGCCTCGCGCGAGACGAGGAAGGAGCCCCGGGCCATGATGTCGTGCTGCAGGTCCCAGTCCCGGGCCGACGTCTCCAGCAGGGGCTTGGAGACGGAGATGCCCGCGTTGTTCACGACGAGGTCGACCCCGCCGAAGGCCAGCACCGCGGCCTTGAACGCCGCCGCGATCTGCTCCTCGGAGGTGACGTCCACGGTGACGGCGAGGGCCTTGTCCGGACCGCCGAGCTCCTGCGCCACGGCCGCCGCGTTCGCCGCGTCGAGATCCGCGACGACGACGCACGCGCCCTCGGCCACCAGCCGGCCGGCGATCGCCCTGCCGATGCCGCTGCCCGCCCCCGTCACGAAGGCGACCCGGGTGGCGAGCGGCCTCGGCTTCGGCATCCGCTGGAGCTTGGCCTCCTCCAGGGCCCAGTACTCGATGCGGAACTTCTCCGCCTCCTCGATGGGCGCGTAGGAGGAGACCGCCTCGGCGCCCCGCATCACGTTGACGGCGTTGAGGTAGAACTCGCCGGCCACCCGGGCGGTCTGCTTGTCCTTGCCGAAGGAGAACATGCCGACACCGGGGACGAGCACGATCGCCGGGTCCGCGCCGCGCATGGCGGGGGAGTCGGGCTCGGCGTGCCGCCGGTAGTAGGCGGCGTACTCCTCCCGGTACGCGGCGTGCAGCTCCTTCAGCCGGGCGACGGCGTCCTCGAGGGGAGTGCTCGGGGGCAGGTCGAGGACGAGAGGCCGCACCTTGGTGCGTAGGAAGTGGTCGGGGCAGGAGGTGCCCAGGGCCGCCAGCCGCGGGTGCTCGGCGCGGGCCAGGAAGTCCAGGACGGCCGCGGAGTCGTCGAAGTGGCCGACCTGCGGCCTGTCCTGGGAGGCGAGGGCGCGGACGTGCGGCGCGAGGGCCGCGGCCCGCTCCCTGCGGTCGGCCTCGGGCAGCGCCTCGTACCCCTCGATCACCGGTCCGAACGGCTCGGCCTTCCCGCGCTCGGCGAGGAAGGCCTCGGCGGTGCGGATGATGTGCAGCGAGTTGCCCTCGCACTCCTTGGCGGTGTCGCCCCACGCGGTGATGCCGTGTCCGCCCAGCACGCATCCGACGGCCCGCGGGTTGGCCTCCTTGACGGCGGCGATGTCCAGTCCGAGCTGGAATCCGGGCCGCCGCCAGGGCACCCACACCACGCTGTCGCCGAAGCACTCGGCGGTCAGCTTCTCCCCGTCGGCCGCGCAGGCGAGCGCGATGCCCGAGTCGGGATGCAGATGGTCCACGTGCGGGGCGTTCACGAGCCCGTGCATGGCGGTGTCGATGGAGGGAGCCGCCCCGCCCTTGCCGTGCAGGCAGTAGTCGAACGCGGCGACCATCTCGTCCTCGCGCTCCACCCCCGGGTACACGTCGACGAGTGCCCGCAGCCGGTCCAGCCGCAGCACGGCCAGGCCCGCCTCGGTCAGGGTGCCGAGGTCGCCCCCGGACCCCTTGACCCACATCAGCTCGACGTCACCGCCCGTGACGGGGTCGGTGTCGGTGCCCTTGGCGGAGGCGTTTCCGCCGGCGTAGTTGGTGTTCCGGGGATCGGCGCCGAGCCGGTGGGAGCGGGCCAGAAGGGCGGCGGCTTCGGGATGGGTTGCCATGCGTGTCAGTCCTTCGAAGAAGAGGATGAGCTGTTCAGGGGCGCGGGGCCGTGTCGTTCAGTGGCTCCGCCGCGGGGCGCGGTCAACCACCGGGGACCGGCAGCCCGCGGACGGCGGAACCGCGCGGACGCCTACGCCCCCCACCCGGCCTGCTGACCACCGACACGCTCGGCGACGATCTCCTCGGCCCACCCGGACCGGGCGTACGCGGCGAGCGGCTCGGGGTCCAGCCCCGTCTCCTGCCGCACCTCACGGAGCAGCGGCCGCACATCCGTGTTGTACGCGTCCATCAGCACGGCATTGGCTTCCAGCACGTCGCCGGAGGCCTGCGCGGCGGCCAGCGCCGACCGGTCCACCAGCAGCGCCTTGGCCGTCGCCTCCTGCACGTTCATCACGGACCGGATGATCGCCGGGATCTTCGCCTCGATGTTGTGGCACTGGTCCAGCATGAACGCCACGTCGGAGGTGAAACCGCCCCCGCGTGCGACCTCGTACATGATCCGGAACAGCTGGAAGGGGTCGGCCGCTCCCACCATGAGGTCGTCGTCGGCGTAGAAGCGCGAGTTGAAGTCGAACCCGCCGAGCTTCCCCTCCCGCAGCAGGGTCGCCACGATGAACTCGATGTTGGTCCCCGGCGCGTGGTGCCCGGTGTCGACCACGACCTGCGCCTTCGGACCCAGCTTCAGGCAGTGCGCGTACGCCGTTCCCCAGTCCGGCACGTCCGTCGTGTAGAAGGCCGGCTCGAAGAACTTGTACTCCAGCAGCATCCGCTGCCCGTCCCCGAGCCGCTCGTACACCTCGGCCAGTCCCTCGGCCAGCCGGTCCTGCCGGGCGTGGATGTCGTCCTGTCCGGGATAGTTCGTGCCGTCGGCGAACCACAGCTTCAGATCCCGCGAGCCGGTGGCGTCCATGATGTCGACGCACTCCAGCAGATGAGCGACGGCCTTGCGGCGCACCGCCGCGTCCGGATGACAGATGCTGCCCAGCTTGTAGTCGTCGTCCTGGAAGGTGTTGGAGTTGATCGCCCCCAGCCGGACCCCGCGCTCCTGCGCGAACTTGGCCAGTGCCGCGTAGTCGTCGACCTTGTCCCACGGGATGTGCAGGGCGACGGTCGGCGCCACGCCGGTGAACTCGTGCACCTTCGCGGCGTCGGCCAGCTTCTCCCGAGGGGTGCGCGGCACGCCGGCCTGGGCGAACACCTTGAAACGGGTCCCCGAGTTCCCGTACGCCCACGACGGCGTCTCGACGGCCTGGGACTTGAGCGCGGCCTTCACCGCGGCGAGGTCGGTCACTTCGGGGCTCCTGGGATGTCCGGTGAAACGACGGAACTGGTGAAACGATTCAGAACGGCAAGCTATGAGCCGTCCGCAGGGGTGTCAAGCGCTCCAGGCGACCCGATTTTCCGTGACTCGTCCGTGAACTTCGACTATCGAAACTTTTTCGACACGAACCCATTGACGTGGCAACGCCGGGATGCCTAACGTCCCGGCAATCCAGTTGAAACCTTTCACGACGCCGGGAGGCAGTGCCGCCGGTGTCGTCGAGGAGCCATCCATGACCCACCCGTCCGACACGGGTCCGGCCCCGGTGCTCGCGCTGCGGGACGTCGCCAAGTCCTTCGGCGCCGTACGCGCCCTGCGGGGCGTGTCCCTGGAGCTGTTCCCCGGCGAGGTGCACGCCCTCGCCGGGGAGAACGGCGCGGGCAAGTCGACCCTGATCAAGACGCTCGCGGGGGTGCACCGACCGGACGCCGGCCGGGTGCTGCTCGACGGCGAGCCGGTCGCCTTCCACGGCCCCGGCGACGCGCGTGACGCCGGGATCGCCGTGATCTACCAGGAACCCACGCTCTTCCCGGACCTGTCGATCGCCGAGAACATCTACATGGGCCGCCAGCCCCGGCGGGCCCTCGGCCGGATCGACCACAAGGCCACCCACGCGGCCACCGCCGCCCTGATGAAACGGCTCGGCGTCGAACTCGACCCCGACCGGCCGGCGCGCGGTCTGTCGATCGCCGACCAGCAGATCGTGGAGATCGCCAAGGCGCTCTCCTTCGACGCCCGTGTCCTGATCATGGACGAGCCGACCGCCGCCCTGACCGGCAGCGAGGTCGCCCGGCTCTTCGGTGTGGTGCGCACCCTGCGCGAGCAGGGCGCCGCCGTGCTGTTCATCTCGCACCGGCTGGAGGAGATCTTCGAGATCTGCCAGCGGGTCACCACCCTGCGCGACGGCGCCTGGATCGCCAGCGAACCCCTCGCCGGGATGAACGAGGACGACCTGGTCCGCCGCATGGTCGGCCGCGACCTGGACGAGCTGTACCCCAGGCAGGACGTCACGCCCGGCGAGGTCGCCCTGAGCGTGCGCCGGCTGACCCGCGAGGGCGTCTTCACCGACGTCTCCTTCGAGGTACGGCGAGGTGAGATCGTCGGCCTCGCCGGACTGGTGGGCGCCGGCCGCACCGAGGTGGCCCGGGCCGTCTTCGGCGTCGACCGCTGGGACGCGGGCGAGGTCTTCGTGGACGGCCGCGGGCTGACCAACGGCGCCCCGTCCACCGCCATGGCCGCCGGCCTCGCCCTGGTCCCGGAGGACCGGCGCGCCCAGGGCCTGGTGATGGACATGCCCATCGAACGCAACATCGGCCTGACCGGACTGCGTACGACCGTGAAGGCGGGCCTGATGGACCGGGGCGCCGAGCGCAGCCGCTCCCTCGACTGGGCGGTCAGGCTCCAGGTGAAGTACGCCCGGATCACGGACGCCGTCTCCACGCTCTCCGGCGGCAACCAGCAGAAGGTCGTCCTGGCCAAGTGGCTCGCCACCGGCCCCAAGGTGCTCATCGTGGACGAACCCACCCGGGGCATCGACGTCGGCACCAAGGCCGAGGTGCACCGGCTGCTCAGCGAGCTGGCCGCCGACGGGGTCGCCGTCCTGATGATCTCCTCCGACCTGCCCGAGATCCTCGGCATGGCCGACCGTGTGCTGGTCATGCACGAGGGCCGTCTCACCGCCGAGATCCCCCGCTCCGACGCCACCGAGGAAACCGTGATGGCCGCAGCCACCGGGAGGGCCGCCGCATGACGGTCACGGCCCCCACCCCCGCCCCCGCCGCCGAGGTGCCGGGGTCCAGCGGCACCCGCCTGGTGGACCGGGTGTTCAAGATGCGCGAACTGGCCATCCTGGTCGTGTTCCTGGTGATGATCGCCGTCACCCAGGCGGGCAACAGCGAGTTCCTGTCCGAGCAGGGCATCAAGGACCTGCTGCTGAACGCCACCATCCTGGTGCTGGTCGCCACCGGCCAGTCCCTGGTCGTCATCACCCGCAACGTCGACCTGTCCGTCGGCTCCACCCTCGGCATCAGCGCCTTCGCCGCCGGCACCTATCTGCACGGCGGCGGCAACCCCGTCGTCGCCGTCGTCCTGGCCGTCCTGCTCGGCATCGGCTTCGGCCTGCTCAACGGCCTGCTCGTGAGCCTCGGCCAGGTCCCCGCCCTCGTCGTCACCCTCGGCACCCTCTACATCGTCCGGGGCATCGACTCCATCTGGGTCGGCTCCCGCCAGATCACCGCCGCCGACCTGCCCGGCGGATTCGTCGACTTCGGCTCCGGCGGACTCTCGGCGGTCCCCTGGCTGGCCCTCATCGCGCTCGCCGTCCTCGTCGCCACCGCCTACTACCTCAAGCACTTCGGCAGCGGCCGTGAGCTGTACGCCCTCGGCTCCAACCCCGAGGCGGCCCGCCTGGCCGGCATCCCCGTGCGCAAGCGGATCCTGACCGCCTACACCGTCTGCGGTGCCCTCGCCGGACTCGCCGGCGCGCTGTACCTGGCCAGGTTCGGCAACGTCGACTCCGGCACCGGCAACGGCTACGAGCTCACCGTCGTCAGCGCGGTGGTGGTCGGCGGCGTCGTCTTCACCGGCGGCTCCGGCAGCGTCTACGGCGCCGCGCTCGGCGGCCTGCTGCTCACCTCCGTCAACAGCGTGCTGCCCGCCCTCGGCGTCAGCTCGGTGTGGGTGCTGGCGATCAACGGTGTCCTGCTGCTGCTCGCCATCGCCGTGGACCGGATCGTCGCCCTCCGGGTGGCCGCCGCCCTGAAGAAGAAGTCGGCCATGAGGAAGCCCGCCGTCACGAAGGAGAACACCGGTGCCTGAGTCCCTCACCCGCGCCATCCGCTGGGACACGGTCGTCGGCGCACTCCTGATCGTCCTGCTGCTGTTCTCCTTCTCCTCCGTGGACGGATTCGGCAACTCCCTCAACCTCTCCTTCCTCATCGGCAACACACTGCCGATCGCCCTGATCGCCCTGCCCATGACCCTGCTGGTGGTCTCCGGGGAGATCGACCTGTCCGTCGCCTCCACCGCCGGCCTGTGCGGCGCGGTGATGGGCAGGCTGTGGAACGAGGGCATGGCGATCGAGACGATCGTTCCCGTGTGCCTGCTGCTGGGCGTGGTCTGCGGGCTGGTCAACGGCCTGCTGGTGACCCGCCTCGGACTGCCCTCGCTGGCCGTCACCATCGGCACGCTCGCCGCCTACCGGGGCATCGCACAGATCGTGCTCGGCTCGGACGCGGTGACCGACTTCCCCACGCAGTACCTGGACTTCGCGGCCGGGCGGATCGGCGACACGTTCGTGCCCCAGACCCTGCCGCCCTTCCTCGTGCTGCTCGCCATCGCCGTGGTCGTCCTGCACGCCACCCCGTTCGGGCGGTCGCTGTTCGCGATCGGCGCGAGTGAGGAGGCCGCGCGGTTCGCCGGGATCCGGGTCAGGCGGAACAAACTGATCCTGTTCACGGCGACCGGGCTGATGGCCTCGCTCACCGGGATCTTCTGGGCGCTGCACTACGCCAGCGCCCGGTACGACAACGCCACCGGGCTCGAACTCTCCGTCGTCGCCGCCGTGCTGCTCGGCGGGATCGACTTCGACGGCGGCAAGGGCACGCTGGGCGGGGCGATCGCCGGGGTGTTCCTGCTCGGCGTGCTGCAGAACGTGATGAGTCTGTCGAACGTCTCCGCGCAGTCGCAGATCGTCGTCACCGGTGTACTGCTCGTCGTGTCCGTGCTCGGCCCGCGGGTCGCACGACAGATCTCCGTCGCCAGGGCGGCTCGCTCCGCCGGTTAGGCCGTATCGAAGCCGCGGGCCCTCCGTGGCCGGCCGCGCGGTTCCCCGCGCCCCTTCGGGCGCGCCGTACTCACCCTCGTCAAAAGGACCCTGCCATGCGTAAGTCAAGCCTTCGCCGCACCTGCGCCGCCCTCACCGCGGCCACCTCCCTCGCCCTCGCCGTCACCGCATGCGGCGGCACCACCAAGAACGACGTCAAGGACGACTCCGGGGCGGCCTCGTCGGCCGGCAAGGCCGACCCGAACGCGGCGACCAAGAAGGGCCTGACCGTCGGCTTCCTGCCCAAGCAGGTCAACAACCCGTACTTCACCTCCGCGGACAAGGGCGGCGAGAAGGCCGTCGCCGAACTGGGCTCCAAGTACAAGGAGGTGGGCCCGAGCAGCGCCACGGACACCTCGGGGCAGGTCTCGTACGTCAACACGCTCACCCAGCAGCAGGTCAACGCGATCGCCGTCTCCGCACAGGACCCGGGCGCCCTGTGCACCGCGCTCAAGCAGGCCATGAGCAACGGCATCAAGGTCGTCACCTACGACTCCGACACCAACCCGGGCTGCCGCAACGCCTTCGTCTCGCAGGCGTCGGCCGAGGACCTGGGCCGCACCGAGGTGCAGCTGCTCGCCGAGCAGATCGGCTACAAGGGCGAGATCGCGGTCCTTTCCGCCGCCCAGACGGCCACGAACCAGAACACCTGGATCGGCTACATGAAGGACGAGCTGAAGGACCCCAAGTACAAGGACATCAAGCTCGTCAAGATCGCCTACGGCAACGACGACGCCCAGCAGTCCTTCCAGCAGACCCAGGGCCTGCTCCAGGAGCACCCCGACCTGAAGGGGATCATCTCCCCGACCACCGTCGGCATCAAGGCCGCCGCGCAGTACCTGTCCGGCTCCAAGTACAAGGGCAAGGTCAAGCTGACCGGCCTCGGCACCCCCAACGACATGCGCAAGTACGTCAAGAACGGCACCGTCGACGCCTTCGAGCTGTGGGACCCGGCGAAGCTCGGCGACCTGGCCGCCCGCACCGCCGTGGCCCTCGCCTCCGGGCAGATCACCGGCAAGGAGGGCGAGACCTTCAAGGCCGGTTCCACCACCTACACCATCGGCAAGGACGGCGTGATCAGCCTGGGCAAGCCGACGGTGTTCGACACCAAGAACATCGACCAGTTCAACTTCTAGGGACCAAGGGGCTGTTGATGCAGCGCGTGTGCTTCCTGCTGAAGGTCCGGGCGGACCGCCTCGACGAGTACCGCGAGCGGCACGCCGCCGTGTGGCCCGAGATGCTCGACGCACTCAGGGCGACCGGCTGGCACAACTACTCGCTGTTCCTGCGCGAGGACGGCCTGCTCGTCGGCTACCTGGAGACCGAGGACTTCGCCACGGCCCAGTCGGACATGGAGGCCACCGGGGTCAACGCCCGCTGGCAGGCGGAGATGGCGCCGTTCTTCGAGTCGCCGGACGGCGCCCGGCCCGACGAGGCCATGAAACCGCTCACCGAAGTGTTCCACCTGGCCTGAGCACCGGCCCGACCCCTGGAGTGTCGCCGATGACAAGACGCACCGTGCGGGCGGCCGCCGTGGCGGCGCCCGGCGCCGCGAGCGCGGCCGGCCCAGGCCCGTCCGTCACCTGGACGGGCACCACCCGGCTCGACGCCCGGGCGCTCTGCTTCGTCTCCTACGACGGTCTGGTCGACAACAACTCCTGCCAGAAGAACGGCCTGTTGACCCACCGGGGCCACCAGTACGCCGCCTGGTACACCTCCACGCGCGACGCCGTCATCGCCCGCCGGGCCCTGGGCGGCTCCACCTGGTCGGCCGTCACCCTGTCCCACACCCTCAAGAGCGACGACTCCCACAACGTCATCTCGATGGGTGTCTCCGGCGTCGACGGCCGTCTCCGCATCGCCATGGACTCCCACAGCGACGGCTTCTTCTACGTCAGGTCCGTCGCCGGGCTCATGGACGACCCCGTGTGCACGCCCTGGACCGTGTCCGCCCTCGGCGCCGTACGCACGACGCTCGCCGGGCTCGCGCTCACCCCGCGGTTCACCTATCCCCAGTTCGTCTCCACGCCCGAGGGCAGGCTCCAGCTCGGCTACCGGGCCGGCGTCTCCGGCGACGGACGCAACGCCCTTGCCGGGTACGACGGTTCGGCGTGGACCGAGCTGGGGGAGTGGACCAGCTCCACCGGCACCCACACCAGCCCGCACGGCTCGAGAACGGCCCGCAACATGTACCTGCACGGCATCGACTACGGCGTCGACGGCCGCCTCCATGCCTTCTTCACGTGGCGCGAGCGGGATGCCGCCGTGCTGCGCGGCGGTGGCGGCATCACCAACCACGACACCGGCTACGTCCACTCCACCGACCGCGGCCGCACCTGGCGCAACGACGCGGGCACGGTCGTGGGCACCACCGGAGGCCCGGACCCGGTCGCCGTCACCGCTCACGGACTGGTCGTCGACCCCCTCGGCCCCGGCCACTGCCTGATGAACCAGGAGAGCCAGGCCATCGACTCGGCCGGCCTGCCGCACGCGATCATCAGCCATGTGCCCACCCGCCTCGGCCCGTGCACCTCCGACTACGTAAGCGACCGCGTCGCGAACGGCCGCGCCTTCCACGTCCGCAAGAACCCCTCCGGCACCTGGCAGAAGACGGAGATCCCCGTGGCACTGAACTCCAGCGGGCGCACGAAGCTGGTCCTGGACCGGTACGACAACGCCTACGCGATCCTCCCGTACGGACGGATCGCCGGTGCGTCGAGATCCTCCGGTCACTCGGACTGGACGCTGCTCCACGACGGCGGCGACCTGAACGCGTTCGGGGAGGTCGTGGTCGACGAGACGCGGGTGAAGGCGGACAGCGTGCTGTCGTTCATGTACCAGGAGAAGCCGAGCGGCACGACCCCCTCGGCACTCCATGTCGTGGACTTCGCACTCCCTGCTTGACCGGTCTGTTCTGGGCAGCGATGACGGTAATGTGAAGGCCTTCCCGCCGCCCCTGTTCCCCTGGAGGTCCCCGCTCGATGGCCCAGTCGGTGGGTATCAAGGACGTCGCCCGCGCCGCCGGTGTGTCGGTGGGCACGGTGTCGAACGTCATCAACCGCCCGGACACGGTCGCCAGTGAGACCCGCGCGCGGGTGCTGTCGGCGATCGACCGGCTCGGTTACGTCCGCAGCGAGTCCGCGCGCCAGCTGCGCGCCGGCCGCAGCAGGATCATGGGGCTGCTCGTCCTGGACATGGGCAACCCCTTCTTCGTGGACGTTGCGCGCGGCGCCGAGCGCGCCGCGCGCGAGGCCGGCCTCGGCGTGATGGTCTGCAACAGCGCGCAGAACGCGGCCGAGGAGGCCGAGTACCTGTCCCTCTTCGCCGAGCAGCGGGTGCGCGGCGTGCTGCTCACCCCGGCCGACGCCACCGGCCGGAACATCGCGGGCTTCCGCCGGCACGGCATACCGTTCGTGCTGGTCGACCGCGTCGCCGAGGGCACGACGGAGTGCTCGGTCTCCGTGGACGACGTCGCGGGCGGCGCGCTCGCCGTACGGCACCTCGTGGACGCCGGGCACCGCTCGATCGCCTATGTCAGCGGCCCGCCCGGGCTCAACCAGGTCCGCGACCGGCGCACCGGCGCCCTGAACGCCCTCGCCGAGGCCGGGCTCGGCCCGGACGCGCTGCGTGAACTGCCCACCGAACGCCTCGACGTGGCGGCAGGCCGCGACGCGGGCGCCCGGCTCCTCGGTCTCGCCGACCGCCCCACCGCCGTCTTCTGCGCCAACGACCTGCTCGCCCTCGGCGTTCTGCAGGCCCTGTACGCGGCCGGCGTCACCGTCCCCGACGACCTCGCCATCGTCGGCTACGACGACATCGAGTTCGCCGCGGCGGCGGCCGTCCCGCTCACCTCGGTCCGCCAGCCCGCCGTCACCATGGGCGCCCTCGCCGCGGAGCTGCTGCTGGAGGAGACCGAGGCCGAGGCAGGATCCCGCGCCCATGAGCACCGGCGTGTGGTGCTCCAGCCGGAACTGGTGGTACGGCGCTCCAGCCTCGCCGCCCGCTGACCACCTGTTCAGTAACAATCCATGATCCCGGGGCTCTGCCCGAGGCCGTCCGTGTGCTGAACTGGGACGCGTCCGTGCCCACCGTCCCGGGAGACCCGTTGAGCCTCAGTTACCGCCAGCCCGGTGTCGTTCTCACCGACCGCCACTTCACCGTGCCCCTCGACCACGGCGACCCGGGCGGCGAGACCATCGAGCTGTACGCCCGGGAGGCCGTCGCCAGTGACAGGGCGGGGCAGGACCTGCCGTGGCTGCTGTATCTGCAGGGCGGCCCCGGCTTCGGGGCGAACCGTTTCGTCGGACGGCAGGCCTGGCTCGACCGCGCCCTGAAGGACTACCGCGTCCTCCTCCTCGACCAGCGCGGCACCGGCCGCTCCACGCCCGCCACCCGGCAGACGCTCCCGCTGCGTGGCGGCCCCGCCGAGCAGGCCCGCTACCTCACCCGCTTCCGCGCCGACTCCATCGTCCGCGACTGCGAGGCCATCCGCTCCGAGGTGACGGGCGGCGCCCCCTGGACCGTGCTCGGCCAGAGTTTCGGCGGTTTCTGCACGGTGTCGTACCTCTCCCTCGCCCCCGAGGGGCTGAGCACCGCCGTCGTCACGGGCGGTCTGCCCTCCCTCGACGCCCACGCCGACGACGTCTACCGGGCCGCCTACCCGCGCGTCGAACGCAAGGTCGCAGCCCACTACGCCCGTTATCCCCAGGACGTCGAGCGGGCCCGGCACATCGCCGACCACCTTCTCACCCACGACGTCGTCCTGCCCGGTGGCTACCGGCTCACCGTGGAGGCGTTCCAGTCCCTCGGCCTGATGCTGGGCACGAGCGACGGCAGCCACCGCCTGCACCACCTGCTGGAGGACGCGTTCGTCCGCACTCCGGGCGGCCCCGAGCTGTCGGACTCCTTCCAGGAACAGGCCCAGAGCCTGCTGTCGTACTCGGGGCACCCGCTGTACGCCCTGGTGCACGAGTCGATCTACGGCCAGGACACCCGCCCCACCGCCTGGGCCGCCGAGCGCGTCCGCGCCGAGTTCCCGCAGTTCGACGCGGCCAAGGCGCTCGCGGGCGACTCCCCGGTGCTGTTCACCGGCGAGACGGTCCACCCCTGGATGTTCGACACCGACCCGGCCCTGCGGCCGCTGCGCGAGACCGCCGAACTGCTCGCCGCCGGCACCGACTGGCAACCCCTGTACGACCCCGCCCGGCTCGCCGCCAACGAGGTCCCCGTCGCCGCGGCGATCTACCACGACGACATGTACGTGGACACCGCCCACTCCCTGCGGACCGCCCGCGCCGTCCGCGGTCTGCGCACCTGGGTCACCGACGAGTTCGAGCACGACGGCCTGCGCGCCGGGGCGCCCCGGGTCCTCGACCGGCTCCTCGCGCTGACCCGCGACGAGGCGTGAGGCCCGACAGGGCGCCGGCGGCCGCCCGAACGCCTCTTCGGTGACGCCGGTAAATCGGGGTGCGGGAGGGGCGCGGCGGCATAGTCTGCGGCCATGAGCGAGCCGACGATCACCAGGTGGTCGGTGGGTCGCGGACGTACGTCCGCGGGGCCCGGTCGGGCAACGCCTGGACGCGGTTCGGTGTTCGAGCGGGGAGCGCCCCGCGCGCTCCAGGCCGGGCGGGCGTCCACCGCGTGCGTGGGCCCGTCCGCCCACGCCGCGGCGACCCGTCGGCCACCGTCCCGGGCCGGTCCGGGCCCGCGGTCGGCTTCGCAGTGTTCGGCAGACAGCCCGGCCGACGGCCGGCCACACCGTACGGGGGATCACATGAACGACACGGAACTTCTCGCCGTCCGCTTCGAGGAGCATCGCGGGCAACTGCGCGCGGTGGCCTACCGGATGCTCGGCTCGCTCGCCGAGGCGGAGGACGCGGTCCAGGAGGCGTGGCTGCGGCTCGGCCGCACCGACGCCGACGGGATCAGGAACCTCGGCGGCTGGCTGACCACGGTCGTCGGACGGGTCTGCCTCGACATGCTGCGCTCGCGCACCGCGCGCCGCGAGGAGCCCATGGACGACGCGTTCGTCCCGGACCCGGTGGTACGGCCCCTGGCCTCGGTGGACCCGGAGGCGGAGGTGCTGGAGGCGGACTCGGTCGGGCTCGCGCTGCTCGTCGTCCTGGAGACGCTGGAGCCCGCCGAGCGGCTGGCGTTCGTCCTGCACGACATGTTCGCCGTGCCCTTCGACGACATCGCCGCGATCGTGGAGCGCACCCCGGCCGCCACCCGGCAGCTGGCCAGCCGGGCCCGCCGCCGGGTGCAGGGCGCCACCCCGGCGGCCGATCCCGACCTCGGCCGGCAGCGCCAGGTGGTCGACGCCTTTCTGGCAGCCTCCCGGGCCGGCGACTTCGAGGCCCTGCTCGCGCTGCTCCACCCGGACGTCGAACTGCGCGCCGACGCCGGCGCCCTGGTCCGGGGCGCGGGCGCCTCCAAGGCCGTACGCGGGGCGCGGACGGTGGCCCAGCAGGCGGCGATGTTCTCGCGGTTCGCGGTGTTCGCACGGCTCGCGCTGGTCAACGGCATGGTGGGGGTGGTCACCGCGCCCGAGGGGAAGCCGCTGTCGGTCACCGCGTTCACGGTCGCCGACGGCCGGATCACCGGCATGTACATCCTGGCCGACACCGACCGCCTCGCCCGCCTCGGGCTGCCCGCGCTCGATGGGTGAGAGGTCGGTCAGGGGCGGGCCGATTCCCGCAGGCCAGTAGGCTTGTCGTCATGCCGGACCAGATGACCGACCGCTCCGCCCTGCGCGGCGACTGCGCCCAGTGCTTCGGGCTGTGCTGCGTCGCCCTGCCGTTCGCCGCCTCCGCCGACTTCGCGGTCTCCAAGCCCGCCGGCAAACCGTGTGCGAACCTGGGCAGCGACCACCGCTGCGGCATCCATGCCGACCTGCGCGGGAAGGGTTTCTCCGGCTGCACGGTCTACGACTGCTTCGGCGCAGGGCAGAAGGTCTCGCAGATCACCTTCGGCGGGCAGGACTGGCGGACGGGGCCGAAGGAGCACGGCCGTCGGATGTTCGACGTGTTCCCGGTCGTCCGCCAACTGCATGAACTGCTCTGGTATCTCGGCGAGGCGCTGCGCCTGGACGCCGCCCGGCCCGTCCACGCCGACCTGCGCCGGGCCCTGGAGCAGACCGAAGGACTCAGCCTGCTGACCCCGGAGGAGCTGGCCGCCCTGGACGTCGCGGCACACCGGCAGGAGGTCAATGTGCTCCTGCTGCGCACCAGCGAGCTGGCCCGGGCGGGCGTCGCCGGCAGCCGGGGCAGGAAGGGCAGGGCCAAGGACCGCCGGGGCGCCGACCTCATCGGGGCGCGGCTGCGCGGCGCGGACCTGCGCGGTGCCAGCCTGCGCGGCGCCTACCTCATCGCCGCCGACCTCACCGGCGCCGACCTGCGCGAAGCCGACATGATCGGCGCGGACCTGCGCGACGCAGACCTGACCGACGCGGACCTCACCGGTGCCTTCTTCCTCACCCAGCCGCAGCTGAACGCGGCCCGGGGCAGCGCCGGCACCCGGCTGCCCCGGTCAGTCACCCGCCCCGTGCACTGGGCAGCGCGCGACTGAGTCGGAGCCGTCGTCCGGAACGGTCACCGGCACCGGCGTGGGTGCGGATGCGGGGCGTCGCTCCAGACGGAGCCGCAGCCCCTCCGGCATCACCGTCAGGCGTTCGGTGACCCGGAGCCGGTAGCCCGGCTCGGGCGTGAGGTCGTAACGGCGCAGCAGCAGACCGAGGACGAGCGTCGCTTCGTGCAGGGCGAACTGACGGCCGATGCAGGCCCGTGCGCCGGTGCCGAACGGCTTGAAGGTGTGCGGGGGACGGCCCCGTACGGCGCCCGCCTCGAACCGGCCCGGGTCGAACCGCTCCGCGTCCTCGCCCCACACCTCGGGGTCGCGGTGCAGCATGGGCAGCAGCACGAGCGCCCACGCTCCGCGCCGCATCGGATGCTCCCCGGCGAGCACCGTGTCCTGGCTGGCCTCGCGGGCGTAGGCGGGCGCGGTCGGCCACAGCCGCAGTGACTCGTCCAGCACCCGGCGGACGTAGCGCAGCTTGGCGACCTGGTCGTACCCGGGTTCCGGGGTGTCGCCCCAGACCCGGTCCACCTCGGCGCGGGCCCGGGCGGCGACCTCCGGGTGCCGGGCCAGGTAGTACAGGGCGAAGGAGAGCGCGCCCGAGGTGGTCTCGTGGCCCGCCACCAGGAACGTGATCACCTGCTTGCGGACGTTCCGGGCGGACAGCCGCTCCCCGGTCTCGGGGTGGGCCGTGTCCAGCATGCGGTCCAGCAGGTCACCGTCCCCGCCGTCGGAGCGGCGCCGGGCCGCGACCAGGGCGTCGACCGTGCGGTTCAGGTAGGTGATGTCGGCCGCGTTGCGCCGGGCGGGGCCGCGCAGCAGCAGCGGCGCCAGCGGCACGGGCACGCTGTTCAGCCGCTGCGCGTAGGTCAGCGTGCCCACCATCGCCGTCACGAAGGGGTGCGGGCGGTCCCGCTCGAAGGAGCCGAAGTCGTGTCCGAACCCGGTGCGCGCGATGGTCTCCAGGGTCAGCTTGGTCATGTCGCCGGGCACGTCCACCGCCCGCCCGGCCGCGAGCTCCCGGTCCCAGTGGCCGGTCAGCCGCTCGGCCACCGCCAGCATCATGCCGTGGTAGCCCTCCATGGCGTCCCGGCTGAAGCCCGGCGCCAGGACGTCGTGCGCCAGCTGCCAGTTGGGCTCGTGGTTGTACGCCGTGAACAGTCCGTCCCCGGCCACCGGACGCAGATTGGCGACCCCGAGGCCGACGTGCTTGGCGAACCGCGACTCGTCGGACAGGTCGGCGACCAGGCGTGAGCCCCACAGGAACACGAACTCGTTGCCGAAGGCCCGGCGCCGGAAGATCGGGCCCAGGTCGCGCCCGAAGCGCATCGAGTCCTGCAGGGGCCGGCGCCGGTCGACGCCGAGCACATCGCCGAGCAGTGGCACCCGGCGCGGCGGATGCGGGATGCGGTGCAGCTCGGGCCAGCCCTGCTCGGCGCCCCGGAACCCCTTGGGCAGCCCGGTGCCCGTCGTCTCCGCCATGACGCGATCTCCCTTGATCCCGCGGACCGTTGAACCTGTGACGCGCGCGTGTTGTACGTGGGTTCAATAACGTGTTTCAGTGTGGTCCGCTTGTTGAACCGGCGTCAAGTAAAGTGACGCCATGTCCGCGAACCAGGGGGAGCGCGCCCGGCGCAGACTCAGCACCGCGGAGCGCCGTGAGCAGCTGCTGTCGGTCGGGGCGAGGCTGTTCTCGGAGAGTCCCTACGACGACGTGTGGATCGAGCAGGTCGCCGAGATCGCCGGAGTCTCCCGGGGGCTGCTGTACCACTACTTCCCGACGAAGCGGGACTTCTTCGCCGCGGTGGTGGAGCATGAGAGCGAGCGGATGCTGCGCATGACGGCGGCCGTGCCCGGCGTTCCGGCGCGGGAACAGCTCACCGCCGGTCTCGACACCTACCTCGCCTACGTCGAGGCGCACGCCCATGGTTTCCGCGCCTTCCATCGCGCCGACGCGGCCGGCGACCAGGCCGTGCGCCGTGTCTACCGGCGGGCCCTCGCCGCCCAGGAGCAGCAGATCCTCGCGGCCCTCGCGGCCGACCCCGAGTTCGGGCCCGTCTTCGAGAGCGCCCCGCACGTGCGGATCGCCGTGCGCGGCTGGCTCGCCTTCACCACCGCCGTCTGCCTGGAGTGGCTGCGCGACGGCGAGTTGACCCGCGAGCAGGTCCGCGACCTGTGCGCTCGCGCCCTCCTGGGCGTCATCGCGTGACACCCCCGGTCGGGTGGGGCGTGGTTGGCGTGCGCCCGGATCTTCGATAGGTTAGGCAAGGCTTACCTAAGGAGGTCTCGGGATGGGTGACACGCAGGACTGGGCTGCCGGACCCGGAGCGGCGGAGCGGGCGCGGTCGGTGCTCGCCGCCGCGTGGTCGTGCGGGGTGACCGCGGACGGTGCCCGCGAGGAGTACGTCGGCGCGCACTCCGTGACCGAGGGCGGCGGGGTGCTGCTCGACGTGCCCGAGGACAGCGCCCTGCTCGCGGCCGCGGTGTGCGCCCCGCGCGGAGAGCCGTCCGCCGTGCTGGAGTTCGCCGACGCCGCCCCCGTCCCGGTGCGCGCGCGGATCCGCGCCAGGGTGTGGCTGGCCGGCTGGTTCGCCCGGGCCGGCGGACCGCTGCTGTTCCGGCCCACACGCGTGGTGCTGCGGCAGCCGTCCGGTGCCGTGCTCGTCGACCTCGACGAGTTCGCGGTCGCCCGGCCCGACCCGCTGGCCACCGCCGAGGCCCGGCTGCTGACCCACCTCGCCGACGCCCACCCGGACGCCGTCGAGCGGCTCACCCGGCTGGTGCGGCCCGAGAGCCTGCACGCCGCGACCCGGGTGGCGCCCCTCGCCGTCGACCGGCACGGCCTCACCCTGCGCATCGAAGGCAACCGCGCCCACGGCGACGTACGCCTGCCGTTCCACACGCCCGCCGACGACGTCGCCCAGCTCACCGAGCGCATGCACGCGCTGCTGGCGCAGGCGAGCGCCGCCGCCTGCCCCCGGACGCTACAGCGGCAGCGCGCAGACGGCGACGGGTGAGGCGAACGGCTCGGCCGCCGGGCGCAGTTCGCCGCTGCCGGTGTCCACATGGAAGACGCTGACCGTCCCGGAGCGCTGGTTCGCCGCGAACAGCAGCCGGCCGTCGGGCGAGAAGGCGATCTGCCGCGGGAAGTCGCCGCCGACCGGCACCGTGCCCAGCAGCCGCAGCCGGGCCCCGCCGTCCTCCACGGCGTACCGCGCGATGCTGTTGTGGCCGCGGTTGGCGAGGAACGCGTACGAGCCGTTCGCGGTCACCAGGATCTGTGCCGGGTAGTTGGTGGTGTCCCCGTCCGAGCCCGTGGACTGCGGGTCGCCGATCGTCAGGCGGCCGGTGGACGGGTCGTAGGCGCAGACGGCGACCGTGTCGTCGACCTCGTTGGCCAGGTAGGCGTGGTGGCCGTCCGGATGGAAGGTCAGATGACGCGGGCCCGCGCCCGGCCGGGTGCGCGCCCGGGCCGCCTCGGTGAGCGTGCCCTTCACCGGGTCGAGGCGGTAGGTGTAGACGGTGTCGGTGCCCAGGTCGACGGCGAGGACCTGACCACCGTCCGGGCTGGTGATGAACTGGTGTGCGTGCGGGCCCTGTTGGCCCGGGCCGGGCGGCGGGCTGGTGTGGGTGACCAGGTCGGTGCGCTCACCGAGGGCACCCGTGGTGTCGATCGGGTGCACCGCGACGCTGCCCGACTGGTAGTTGGCGCTCAGCAGCCACCGGCCGCCGGGGTGGACCGACAGATGGCAGGGTGCGCCACCGCCCGTGCTCCGGCTGCCGAGGATCCGCCGGTCCGCGAGCCGCACCGCGGTGACCGCTCCGTCCTGGCGCTCGTCGACCGCGTACAGCGTGCGGCCGTCCGGATGCACCGCGAGGTACGACGGGTCGGCGATTCCGATCGGTGTCCCCGCGCCGCTGATCCGGCCCGTCGCCGGATCGTACGAGGCCAGTGCGATGCCGGTGCCGCCGCCGTCGACGGAGGTGTAGGTGCCGATGTGGAGCGGCCGGGGCGGGTCGGCCTTCCCGGGCGGCCGGGGCGCCGTCCGCTCCTGGGCCGCGGGAGTGTTCCGCGGGAGCGGGGCCGCCGGCGCGGGCATGACCACGACGGCGGCCGCGCCCGCCACGGCTCCGACGAACCGGCGCCTGCTCCAGCCGCCGGCGGGCTCCCCGCCTCGCTCGGGCAGCGGAGAGCCCCGCCGCGCCGCCCGCGCGTCCCTGTCCATGCCGCACCTCAGGTCATCGGTTGCCCCGCTCGTGGCAGCCACCTTGGCGCGGATCCACCGCCAAAGGCAAGAAGGGCAACGTGCATTGCATGCACTGCAACGCCCGAGGCGTCACCACTCCCCGTCCTCGACCGGCTTGCCCGGCGCGTCCTTCAGCGGGAGCACCTGGCCCGCGGACGGCTGCTGCCACGGGTCCAGGTCGTCCCCGAGCCAGTCACCGACCGGCTTGACGGCCTCCAGGGTGTCCGCGGGGGCGAGGTCCTCGGCGTCCTCGTCGTAGTAGTCGTACCAGGGCAGTCCCGCGTTCGTGTACGCCGCCCGGTCCACCGGCGACGGCGGGGGCGCCTCGCCCGTGATGCGGCGCCACTCGGGCGGCGTGACCAGGTGCACGAACACCCGCCCGGCGGGCGTCCCGGACCAGTCCGAGAGCGGCCGGTCGTCCCGGTAGACCTCCTGGCGCATCGAGCCGCCGACCCCGAGGCCCATGGCCGCCGCGCGCCGCGGGGGCGCCGCGGCCGCCGGGGCCGAGGGAGGCGGCATGGGCCCACCGGGGGCGGCGGCCGCCATGGGCACGGGTCCGCCGAAGCCGCCCGGCGCCGGTGGTCCGCCGTAGCCGCCGGTCGCCGTCATCGACCGTGTCCGCTCGCGCCGCTCCGCCTCACGGCGCCGCCACTCGGCCAGGAGCTCCTCCTTCAGCGGGAACGACTGCAGCTGCACGCCGCCCCACACCTCCTCGCCGGTGACCTGTCCCTCCACGGTCGCGCCGAGACCCAGTGGTACGGCGACGAACTGGCGGACCGTCCCCTTGCCCGAGTTGATGCCGTCCAGCCAGGGCTGGCGGGGCAGCACCACGTAGTTCTGCGGATCGCGGGCGAGACGGCCGCGCCACGGCTCGCCGGAGACGGCACACACCTTGCCCACACCGACCTGGAGGGCGGCCGGCTCCGCCGTACCGGCGAAACTCAGCCACATGGCCTCCCGCAGGTACACCGGCAGCATCACGCCACCGCGCGCCCGCCACTCCTCGGGAACCCGGCCGGCGTAGTCGGACACCCGCCGGACCGGGAACTCGCCGAGCCCCGGCGGCAGCGGATGCGTGCCCTTCTCGGGCAGCCGCAGCGTGCGCACGAACCGCACCGCGACACCGCCCGGCAGCCGCAGCGTGTTCCCGTCGATCCGTACCCCGGTGTCGGCCATGCGGTCCGCCCCCTTGCCTCAGGCCCTGACGTCGAACTCCCTCACCGAGAACGCTCGCCGACCCCGGTTCGGTTCCGCCACAGGTCCTCCTGGACGCCGAGGCGCTCGCGCAGCCGGTTCACCCGCGGCAGCTTCTCCCGCTGCTCCCGGGACACCCGGTCCAGCTCCTCCAGCAGGCGCCGGGTGCGGTGCTCGGTGTTGAGCTCGTCGATCATCCGGTTCGCCTCGGTCAGCACGGCGCCGAACAGCTGCCAGTTCGCCCAGTCCTCGCGGACCTCCTCCTGGAGCAGCTCGGCGAGCCGGTCGCGGCTACCGGCCGCGGTGTGCAGCTCGGCCGTCAGCCGCGCCTCGGCCGACTCGGCGTTCTCGCTCAGGTGGGTGGTCACCAGCACCGCGAAGCTGACCACCGCGTCGGCGATCTCGGAGAGCAGCTGCTCGACGGTGGCCCCGACCCGGGGCGGGAACAGCTCCTCGGAGCCGCGGGCCTTCGCCAGGTCCGTGAAGGAACGGGCCAGCACCCGCAGCACGACCGCGCAGATCTCCAGCGTGTCCAGGCCCGTGCGCAGCACCACCCGGTGCAGCAGGCCCTCCTTGACGCGCGGATTGAGCCGCAGGCTGTCCTCCGCCTGCCGCAGCGCCGCGTCCACCTGGACGATGTCGTGGTCGAGCCGGCGCGCCTCGTGCAGCCGCTCGGCCGCCCGCTGCCAGGGAATGCGGCCCGCGGCCTCCTCGCCCATCCGCAGCATCAGCTGCCGCACCCGGCGGGCCAGGTCCTCGATCGACTGCCCGGCCTTGTCCACCCAGACCGGGGGCGGCAGCAGCAGGTTGCAGGCCATGCCGACGACCGCGCCGATCAGCGTCTCCACGATCCGCGCCCAGGCGGTGAACCCGACGGTGGTGACCCCGAGCACCAGCATGGCGCTGATCGCCACCTCGGCCACGTACTCGTCGACCCGCACCAGGTGCCCGACGGCCAGCGAGGCCACGATGAGCAGCGCGAGGCTCCACCAGGTCAGACCCACCAGGAGACTGAAGGCGATGGCGACCAGGACCCCGGCCACCACCGAGTTCACCCGGCGGATGCCGTTGGTGAGCGTGGCGTAGAAGGTGACCTGGACGACCAGCAGGGCGGTGAGGGGGGCGGTCAGCGGGGCCGGCTCCGGACTCAGTCGCAGCGCGATGACATAGGCGATCGTCGCCGCGGCGGCCGACCGCAGTGTCTGGACGACCACCGGCTCCCGGCGGCGGCCCACCAGGCGCCGCAGTTCCTCGGTCCACTTCCGTACGTCGAGCATCCCTTGGCCTGTTCCCCATCCTCGGGCAGGCCGAACGTGCCGACTTGAGGACCGTATCTGTCCGCAAGCACCTCTAGATTGGTCTCGTCGGTCAGGACACGGGGTGAGGGGAACAGCATGGTGGCGAACCAGGCCGTCGAGGGCGTCGAGGTACTCACCCGGGCGCACGCCTATCTGCGCGAGGTGGTGGCGGCGGTACCTGAGGAGGCGTGGGGCGCGCCGACGCCGTGCAGCGAGTGGACCGTACGGCAGGTGCTCAATCACGCCCGGATCGACCAGCAGGTGTACGGCCTCGCGATCACCGGCGGGCGTCCCGACGCCGACGCTTTTCAGCCGTCCGATGCGCTCGACGGCGACCCGGTGGCCGAGCTGACGAAGATCCTCGACTTCGTGGCGGACACGTACGCCGGACTGCCCGCCGACGCCGAGTCGGTGCCGACCCCGCTCGGCCCGCTGCCCCTGCCGCTCGCCGCGGCGGCCGGCGCGATGGACGCGGCCGTGCACGCCTGGGACATCGCGGTGGCCACCGGTCAGGACCGTCCGCTCGCGCCGGACCTGGCCGCGGCCATCCGACCGGTCGCGGACCGGCTGGTGCCGTTTCTCCGTGAGACGTACCAGGTCTTCGCCCCCGAGACCGTGCCACCACGGAACGCCGACGCCGCCGCGTCCCTCCTCTCCTTCCTCGGCCGGGACCCGCACTGGACACGCCCGGCTTCCTGAAGGTCTCCCCGGGGCGGCGCCGCGGTGCGGCCGCCCGGGCCTGCCTCGGCCGGGGCATCGGGCGGCGTTGAGGTCGTGCGGCGGCTGCCGGGGCGCTCGCCCCGGCCCCGGCATCGAGCAGTCGCCGGGCGAACATCGCGGTCCTGGGCTGCCGGCTCAGACGTACAGCTTGTCGAGGAAGGCGAAGAGGTTGCCGGCCGTCCGGGCGATCTGTTCCTCGAGGGTCAGGCTCTCCTCGAACCGGCCCCCGGAGTCCGGCACCTTCTTCCCCCGCACGTACAGCGAGCACGCCAGGTCCGTGCACATGTACACCCCCACCGAGTTGCCCTCGCGGCCGGCCGCGCCCGCCTTCCGGGCGGTCATCAGCGACACCCCGCCACCGGGATGCGTCGTCAGGCACACCGAACACATGCTGCGGTGCAGGAACCCGCGCTGCGAGGCCGGGAAGCGCAGCGCCACGCCGGCCGTCCGTCCGTCCCGCTCGGCGACCAGATAGCTGCGGTCGGGCGCCCCGGGATCCCGCCAGCCGAGGAAGTCCAGGTCGTCCCACGGCCGTTCACCGAGGTCGCGCGGCACCGCAAGGCGCTTGGCCTCCCCCTTGGAGCAGTTGACAAAAGAGTTGCGGATGTCCTGCTCGGTGAGGGATCTCATTGGTGGGTCCTTCCGGATCCAGTAGCCATGAACCTAGAGGGTCTAGGTTCATGGCTAGCCTAGGTAGTCAAAGGGAGGGCGGGCGAATGGATTTCCCGGAGGGGATGCCGCCGCGCGCCCGGTGTGCGGTGGGCCATGTGGCCGCGCGGGCGTCCGGACCCCCGCTCGATCCCGGCCTGCGCATCACGCTCAACTTTCACCCGGACCGGCTGTCCGCCGGGCTGCCGATCCTCGAGGCGCTGGCCCGGGACGGCGCCTACCACTCGCAGTTTGTCACCGGCACCTCCAACGGTGGGCTCACCGCGCATCCCGGGGGTGACCGCCGGCGCTGGGAGAGCCGAATCTTCGGCGGTGCCTACGACGACGCGGCGCCGGGGGAGCGCCCGGTGTACGGCGCGCTGAACTTCCGCGGCCAGGTGGTCGGCGCGGCCCCGCGTTTCGGCTCCTCCCACTTCCGGCTGGCCGGTCCGGTCCTGGCTCGGGCCAGCTTCTGCTACCCGGACAGCGCGGCCGAGTCCACCGACTTCGGCGTGGCCTCGGCCCTCTCCCTCGTCGCGCTCGCCGAGGCGGACGAGCGGGACGCCCTCGACGACTACATCGAGAGCCAGGTGCACGCGGGAGTTCTGCTCGCCCGGGACGTCGAGGCGCTCGTGCTCGACGCGTGCTACCGGGGCACGTCGGTGCAGGCGGCGGCCCGGCGGCTGCCCTGCCCCCTCGAATGGCACCCCGGCTACCGGCTCACCGTGCCCGAGCTGCGCCGCCACACGGACTATCGCGGCCCGGAGTACGCCGAGCTCGGCGCCCGGATCGCCCAGGGTGGCCTCGTCACCCCGCGCGTCATCGGCGACGCGGCCCGCACCGGCCGGTACCACCTCCAGGACCTGAAGATGGTGTGGCACACCCTCGCCCGCTTCGGCGCCCCCGAGGGCGCGGGCACGGCCCGCCCCGCCCCGGCGTCCGGCGCGGACGTTTCGCCCTCGGCCTTGGTGTCCGACGTGGGGGCTTCGCCCTCCGGGTTGGTGTCCGGTGCGGGTGCTTCGTCCTCAGGCCCGGCCTCCGGTGCGGGTGCCTCTTCCATCGGTCCGGCGTCCGAGGCGGGCGCTTCTCCCACCGCCCGGCCCCCGAGACAGCCACCCCTCACCCCGCCCCGGTCACCCTCGCCTCCGGTGGCCACACGCCGGGCGTGAGCACGCCCAAGGCGTAGGCGCGGGCGACCAGTTCGGTGCGGTTGGCCGCGGTCCACCGGGCCGACAGGCGCCGTAGGTGGTAGGTGACGCCGTCCTTGCTGAGGCCCAGCTCGCGGGCGGCCCGGGCCGTGGTGCCGCCCTGGGCCAGCAGCGCCGGCACCCGGCCCTCCACCGGCGTGACCGCGGCGGGCTCCGGCTCGGCGCGGGTCGTGCGGGCCACCAGCCCGCGCCGTGAAGGTCTCGCCGTGGACCGCCCACTGACAGCACGTCATCTGTTGTCCCATCAGGTCGAGTTGGGGGAGCGGCCGACCGTGCGGCAGCTCGCCCTGCTCGCCGAGGCCAACCCGTGCCCGCCCGAGCGCGCCGCCCTCGCGGCCCTGACCGGCGACGATCCCCGCACTCTGGTGGAGATCCTCCAGGACCACCCCGCCCTGCGGGGCGCCCTGGACTGGCCGCGCCTCCTCGACCTGCTGTCCCCGATCCGCCCCCCGCCACTACTCCATCTCCTCCTCCCCGGCGGCCCACCCGCGCCACGTGGACCTCATGGTCTCCGTGCTGGACGCCCCCGCCCGCTCCGGAAGGGGTCGCTACCGGGGCACCGGCTCCGGGTACCTCGCGTCCCTGCGGCCGGGCGACACCGTGTACGCCCGCGTCCAGCCCTGCCGGGAGGCCTTCCGGATCGACGGCGGTGGCCCCGTGGTGATGGTCGCGGCGGGCACCGGGCTCGCCCCGTTCCGCGGCGCCGTCGCCGACCGCACAGCGGCCCGCGCCGCAGGGGCCGAACTGCCTCCGGCACTGCTCTACTTCGGTTGCGACGCCCCGGCGCGGACTTCCTGCACGCCGCCGAACTCCGCGCTGCCGAGGCCGCCGGAGCCGTGTCCCTGCGCCCGGCCTTCAGCGCCGCGCCCGACAACGGTGCCCTCTTCGTGCAGCACCGCATCGCCGCCGAGGCCGACGAGGTCTGGGAGCTGCTGACCGCCGGGGCCCGGGTGTACGTCTGCGGCGACGGCGCCCGGATGACACCCGGCGTTCGCGAGGCGTTCCGTACCCTGTACCGGGAACGCACCCCCGGCGCCGACGGGGCGGCCGCCGGACGGTGGCTGGACTCGCTCGTGGCGGACGGGCGGTACGTCGAGGACGTGTACGCGGCGGGGTGACCCGCACGGGAGGGAGCGCAGGGTGGGGGAGCCGGAGGAGCGGGCCCGGCGGGTCCTGGCCGCGGCGGGCATCCCGCCCGGCCGGCTGACCGGGGTGCGCCCGCTGGGCGGCGGCACCTGCAACACCGTCGAGGAACTGCGGCTCACCGACGGCACCCGCTGCGTCCTGAAGGCCGCGCCGAACGCGCCCGGCCCGCGCTACGAGGCCCGCCTGCCGCACTCCGAGGCGGAGTTCTCGCGCGCCGCCGCCGAGGCCGGCGTCCCCGCACCGCGCACGCTGCACGCCGACCCCACCCCACAGGTACGGCACCTGCTGCAGACCGCCTGCCCCGGCGCCCCCTGGGACGATTCCCCGACGAAGGCCGAACGGGCCCCGTTGCGCGCGGAGTTGGGCGGTCACGTCGCCCGGCTGCACCGGGTTGCCGGGCCTGGCTTCGGTTACCCGTCCGGCGCCCTGGGCCCGCTCGTCCCCGACTGGCGGACCGCGTTCACCGCGATGTTCGACGCGGTCCTGGACGACGCCCGCCGCTACGGGGTCCGGCTGCCCCGGCCCGTCGACGAGGTGGCCCGTACCGCCGGTGCCGCCCACCCCGCCCTGGGCGAGGTCACCGAGCCGCGCCCCGTCAACTTCGACCTGCGGCCGGGCAACGTCCTCGTCGAGCGCGCGCCCGACGGCACCCGCATCGGCGGCCTCATCGACGGCGAGCGCATGTTCTGGGGCGACCCCCTCGCGGACTCCGTCTACCTCGCCCTGCTGGGCGACATCGAGAAGGACGAGGCCTTCCTCGCGGACTGCCGGCAGGCCGGGGGCCACGCGGAGTTCGGGCCGGCGGAGCGCCTGCGGCTCGCCCTCTACCGTGCCCACCTCTACCTGATCATGCTGGTGGAGACGGTCCCGCGGGCGGTCGCGGAGGGGCACGCCCGCTGGGTCCAGGAGGCGGTCGCACCGGAACTCCTCGCGGCGCTGGACGGGATCAAGGTGGCCCGCGCTTAGCTCACCACATGAAATAAGGGTTGTCGGAAAGTCGCGTCCGGGCTGTTCCGAAGGGTATGTTGCAGGTCGGGACAAGGTTCGGAGGGAGCCACATGGCGGGGCGGAACGGGCGCACGGTACGCGACCTCAGACGGGGCAACCGCACGGCCGTGCTGCAGCGGCTGTACTTCGACGGCCCGCTCAGCCGCTTCGAGCTGGGCCCGGTCACGGGACTGAGCTCCGGCTCGGTCAGCAACGTGGTCGCGGACCTGGTCGCCGACGGACTGGTCGAGGAGGCCGGCAGCGTCGACTCCGACGGCGGCCGGCCCCGCACCCTGCTGCGCGTCGCCCCGCACAGCGGGCAGATGATCGGCGTCGACGTCGGCGAGACCCGGGTCCGCGTGGAGCTGTTCGACCTCGCCCTCACCGAACTCGCCCGCACCGAACGCCCGCTGACCCAGCAGGGCTACGACGTCGACCTCATCGTCGGTCACATCCGCGACGGCATCGCCGAGGTCCTCGCCGCCGAGGAGGCCTCGCCCGAGCGGCTGCTGGGCGTCGGGGTCGGCGTCCCCGGCATCGTCGAGCACACGGCGGACCGGGGCACCGTGGTGCACGGACAGACCATCGGCTGGGACGCCGTCCCGCTCGAGGAGCTGCTCCGCTCGACCTCCCGACTTCCGGAGAGCGTGCGGTACTTCATCGACAACGGGGCCAAGACCCTGGGCCAGGCCGAGATGTGGTTCGGCGCCGGGCGCGGCGCCCGCAACGCGGTGGTCGTGCTCTTCGGCTCCGGCGTCGGCGCCTGCCTGGTCACCCCGGAGGTGGAGCACGGGCGCGCCGTCGAGTGGGGCCATCTGACCGTACGGGTCCGGGGGCGCCGCTGCCGGTGCGGTGCGCCGGGCTGCCTGGAGGCCTACGCCGGTGCCGAGTCGCTGCTCGCCCGCTGGCGCGAGGAGGGCGGCCGGCCGCCCGAGGGCGCCGACGAGGAGACCGCGCTCACCGCGATGCTCGCCGCCGCCTACCCGGCCGGCGGCCGGGACCCGGACCCCGTCGCGCTCGCCGTCCTGGAGGAGACCGCCGAGTACCTCGGCGCCGGCCTGTCCGACCTGATCAACCTCTTCCAGCCCGAGCGGATCCTGATCGGCGGCTGGGCCGGCCTCCAGCTCGGCACCCGGTTCCTGCCCGCCGTACGCCGGCACGCGACGACGTACGCCCTGCGCCACCCGGCCGACCGGGTCACCATCGACCTGGGCCGGCTCGGCCCCGACGCGGTCACCGTCGGCGCGGCGATCCTGCCCCTCGCCGACTTCTTCGCCCGCGGCGGCCGCCGCGCCGAACCGGCCACCGAGGACCGGCACCCGGCCTGGCGGGCCGCACTGGAGGAGCGGGCGCCGCGCTGAACGGTGTACGGCGGGCTCAGTCCGAGGGCTCGTCCGGTACCGGGTGTTCGGGATGCACCGTGCCCGGGCGCGGTGCGCCACGGGGTCCGGTGCCGGCCTCGTCGGTGGCGGGCACGTCCTCGTCCCTGTCCGGCGCCTCGTCGGGACCACGCCCCTGGGCGGCGTCCCACGGGTCCTCACCGGGACGGGCCTGCTGGTCCGGCAGATCGCGTGGGACCGGCTGCTCGTGTTCACCGGTCTGCGGGTCCGGCTGTGCGGTCATGCGGTTCCTCCTTGGCTCGCCGACACGGCTCAGCCGACCTTCCGCCCGCGCATCGGCTCGGTTTCCATTCCGCCGCCCTTCTGCAGCCCCTCCAGGAACTCCCGCAGCACCTCGTCCGCCGTGCGCCGCGGGTGCCAGCCGAGGCCGGTGCGCGCCCGGGTGCAGTCCATCAGCGGCAGGCGCAGGACCGCGTCGAACAGGTGCGGGGAGGCGGGGAGCAGATGCAGCCCCCAGGCCGCGGCGATCGCCGACCGGGCGGCCGTGCGCGGCAGCCGGACCGAGCGGGTGCCGAGCATCTCGCCCAGGAACGCGGCGTCCACCGGCGGGTCTGCCGCGAGGTTGAAGGCGCCCCGGGCGGTCTCCGAGTGCACCGCGAGCCGGTAGGCCTCGGCGGCGTCGTCGGTGTGCAGCGCCTGCATCCGAAGGCCCCGGACGTCGGGCAGGAACGGCAGCAGCTCGGGCCGGGCCAGCGGGCCCGGCAGGAAGCGGCCGCCGAAGATCCGGCGCTGTTCGCTCGCCGACTCCCACTTGAACAGGAAGGCCGGGCGCATCCGGACCACCCGGACCTCGGGATGGTCACGCTCGAAGGTGTCCAGGGTGCGCTCCAGGTATGCCTTCTCCCGGCAGTAGGCGGCGTCCGGCCAGCCGTGCGTGGGCCACGACTCGTCGACCGGGTGGTCCTTCGGGCCGGGGGAGTAGGCGCCCACGGACGAGGCGTGCACCAGCACCGGCACCCTGGCCGCGGCAACCGCCTCGAAAACCCGGATGCCGCCGAGCACATTGGTCCGCCAGGTGACCGCGGGATCGTGCGTCGGCTGGAACGCCCAGGCCAGGTGGACCACCGCGTCGGCGCCCTCGAACCGCTCGGCCAGGTTGGCCGTCTCGGACGACAGATCGATCGAGGACCACTCCACCTTCGGCGGGGACCACTCGGGCGTCCGCCGCGCGAGACCCCGGACCGACTTGATCCCGGGATCGTCCGAGAGCAGGCGCACCACACTCGTACCGACATTGCCGGTGGCGCCCGTCACCACGACCCTGCTGCCCGTTGCGCTGCTCACCTTCGGCTCCTCTCGGCGGAGGCTTCGGGAGACTCGCCGGGTACCCGTGCGGCGCACGCGCACACGGCGGGGGCAGGGAAAGCCCCGGCCGTGACGGGGGAATCACGACCGGGGCGGCCAGGTGATGGGCACGGATGGCGGTCGCCTCTCGGCGAAAGGCTCCACAGGGCTTCAGCCGAACGATCGTCCCTGTGGGCAAAAGGTGAGGCCCGGGGACACTGTCCCATCCGCACCCACGGTTGGTTAAACGGGCAACCACCTGGGGTGCCGGCCGCCGCGATGACCTGCGTCACTCACTCCTGGTGATGCTCAGGCCAGCGGACTCGTGCCGAGCCGGTCCAGCAGGTCCGCGGGGTCGGCGTACACCGTCTCCGCTCCCGCCTCCTCCAGGTCGGCCCGCGGAATCCCGCCGCACAGCAGCCCCACGCAGCGCACCCCGGCCTTGCCGCCCGCCCGCATGTCCCACACGGTGTCCCCGACGAACACCGCCCGGGAGGCGGGCGCCCCGGCCAGTTCCAGGGCGTGCTCCACGGGCTCCGGGGCGGGCTTGCCCTCCGTCACGTCCTCGGCGCTCGCGGTGCCCGCGATGGCGTCGTCCGCGTCGATCGCCCGGCGCAGCGCGCCCAGTTCGGCGCCGCTCGCGGAGGTGGCCAGTACGACCGTCCAGCCGTCCCCGTGCAGCCGCCGCAGCAGTTCCCCGGCCCCCGGCAGGGCGGGCAGCCGGTCGAAGTACTGGCCGTACAGGGCCTTGTGGGCGGCGCTCAGCTCGGCGTCCCGGTCCTCGTCGCGGTCGTCGCCGAGCAGATGGGCGATCAGGTCCGTGGAGCCCAGGCCGACGGCCCGGTGGACGGCGTGCATGGGCACCCGGTGCCCCGCCTGCCGGAAGGCCTCCCACCAGGTCACGACGTGCAGGTGATTGGTGTCGACGAGGGTTCCGTCGACGTCGAAGACGGCGGCACGGTCCATCCCGGAGGTCCTTTCTCTGGCTCCGGGTCCGGGTACCACGTCAGGAACCCGCCACGCGCGCCGGCGTACGGCCCTCACGCGTCCAGGCCAGCAGCTCCTCGGCGGACCAGGTGGTCACCACCCGTTCGGCGGGCACCCGGCACTCCTCGGCGCGGGCACAGCCGAGGATCTGCCAGTCCAGCTGGCCGGGCGCGTGCGCGTCGGTGTCGACGGAGAACAGCACCCCGGCCGCCACAGCCGTGCGCAGCAGCCGCCGGGGCGGGTCCAGCCGCTCGGGACGGCTGTTGATCTCCACCGCCGTACCCGACTCCGCGCAGGCGGCGAAGACCTCCTCGGCGTCGAACTCCGACTCCGGCCGCCCGCGGCCCGTGACCAGGCGTCCGGTGCAGTGGCCGAGGACGTCCGCGTGCGGGTTGCGCACGGCGGCCACCATCCGGCGGGTCATCGAGCGGGCGTCCATCCGCAGCTTGGAGTGCACGGACACCACCACGACGTCCAGCCGCTCCAGCAGCTCGGGTTCCTGGTCCAGCGAGCCGTCCTCCAGGATGTCGCACTCGATGCCGGTGAGCAGCCGGAACGGCGCCCAGCGCGCGTTCAGGGCGGCCACCACCTCCAGCTGCTCGCGCAGTCGCTCCGGGGACAGTCCCCGGGCCACGGTCAGCCGGGGGGAGTGGTCGGTCAGGACCGTCCACTCGTGGCCGATCCGGGCCGCCGCGCGCCCCATCTCCTCGATCGGGCTGCCGCCGTCCGACCAGTCCGAGTGCGTGTGGCAGTCCCCGCGCAGCAGCGCCCGCAGCTCCGCGCCGGGACCGGAGGCGACCTGCGGGCCGGCCTCCTCCTCCAGCGTGCGCAGATAGCCGGGCACCTCCCCGGCCAGGGCCTCCCGTACCACCTGCGCGGTCTTCGGGCCGACCCCCTTCAGCGACTCCAGGGTGCCGGCCTCCGCCCGCTCGGCGACCTCCTCCGCGGACAGCCCGGCCAGCACCCGCCCGGCGGTACGAAAGGCCTTCACCCGGTACGTGGGCGCCAACGACCGCTCCAGCAGAAAGGCAATCCGGTCCAGGGCGTCGACGGGATCCATGCGAACAGGGTTGCATCCACGCTCCGAAGGGGCGCGGGGAGCCGCGCGACCTGCCGACCTGCGACGGCGCGCGACGGCCCCCGCCCCCACGGCGGTTCGCCCACACCACCCCCGGGTACTGCGAGAACTCGTCCGCGCGACCACCCGAGGAGCCTCGCCATGCCCACACCGGACACGCAGCGAACCGCCGTGATCAACGGCGCGGACAGCGGCATCGGCCGCGCCACGGCCGTGCGCCCGGCCGAGGCGGGCCTGCTACTGCCTGACGACCATGCGCGGTGAGCACGTGACCTGCGGCCGGGGCGCGATCACGTTCAGCCACCCCGTCAAGGGCGGCACCGAGACCGTCCGCACCCTCCGACGACCAGGCGCACACCGTCGCCCGCGCCGCCGGGGCCGTGCGGCGCCGGCAGACCGCGCGCGCCGTCCGGGAGGCCGGCCACTACCCGGGCAACACCCCGGCCGGGTGCCGGTCCTGCTGCATCGATCCGAATGCCTTCGAGCCGTACGAGCGGGACGTGACGATCGCCCCGTGCTCACCCGCCTGGGGGAGCACGGGGATTTCGGGCGCCCGGCCACGCGGGGAGCCGTGGAGGCGACGGTCCTCGATCTTCTGGACGGCTCCCGCGGATGAGTCGTCCTGGCGCGCCGCGTTCTAGGCTCTATTGCATGACCGAACAAGGAGTTCCCCACATCGCGCAACCGCGGGTCATGGTGCTCGGCGTGTGTCCCGGCAGGCCGGGCGAGCCGCCCTTCCGGATCATGGAGATCGACGGTCAGGTGGTCGGCGAGGCCAGGACCGTCACCGATGTCCTCGAGGCCGCCGCCTCCCACGGCATCCCCATCCACGACCTCGACGACCCGGACGCGGTCCGCTGGGTGGGCGGCGGCAAGTACACCTGGACGCTGCACTGAGCCGACGGCTCAGCCGACCGTCCACTTCTGGTTGGCACCGCCCGTGCACGTCCAGATCTGCAGCCGGGTGCCGTTGGCCGAGTTGTTCCCGGTCACGTCGAGGCACTTGTTCGCCTGCGGATTGACGATGTCGTGCGCCGCCGGGAGGGCCCACTTCTGGTTGGGGCCGCCCGTGCAGTCCCACAGCTGCACGGTCGAGCCGTCCGCCGTGCCGTTGCCGGTCACGTCCAGGCACTTGCCCAGCGCCCGGATCGTGCCGTCCGAGCCGACGGTCCACGCCTGTGCGGCGGTGCCGTTGCAGTCGTAGAGCTGGACCGGCGTGCCGTTGGCGGAGTTCGCGCCGGCCACGTCCACGCACTTGCCCGCGAGGCTCCGGATCGGGACACCGGCCGCGGTGCCGCTCGTCGTCACCGACACCGAGTCGACCACCAGTTGCTGGGGGAACTGGGTGGAGCCGTCCGGATCGCCCGGCCAGTAGCCGCCCACCGCCAGGTTCAGGATCAGGAAGAACGGCTTGTCGAACACCCAGGTCTTCCCGCCCAGGTCGGCGGGTGTGCGCCGCTGGTAGACGTTCCCGTCCACCGACCAGGTGATCGAGTCGGGTGCCCAGTCCACGGCGAAGGTGTGGAAGGAGTCCGCGAAGGCCTGCCCGCCGGGCAGGGTGTAGCCGGCGCCTATGCCGCCCGACCCGGAGTAGCCGGGGCCGTGGATGGTGCCGTGCACGGTCGACGGTTCGAAGCCGACGTTCTCCATCACGTCGATCTCGCCCGAGTCCGGCCAGTTCACCGGGGTGCCGAGCATCCAGAAGGCGGGCCACATGCCCTGCCCGCGCGGGATCCTCATCCGGGCCTCGACATGGCCGTACAGCGCGTTGAACTTCCCGGCCGTGTTCATCCGGGCCGAGGTGTACTGGCAGCTGCCGTACCAGCACTGGTAGCCCGCCGGGTTCTCCTTGCGGGCCGTGATCACCAGGTGGCCCTGGCCGTCCAGGGCCGCGTTCTTCGTGCCGGACGTGTAGTACTGCCGCTCGTGGTTGTTGACGTTGTCACCGGTCTCCAGCGTCCACTTCGAGGAGTCGACCGCCGAGCCCGCGGGCCCGTCGAAGTCGTCGGAGAAGGTGCTGACGGCAGCGGCGGCCGCCGGGGCGTCGGTCTGGGCCCGGGCCGGGCCGACGGCGGCCGAGCCGACCAGCGCGGCGGACAGGGCGGCGAGCAGACATCTGCGCAGCAGGCGTGGGGAGGCCATGGCTCTCCGTTCGGCGTGGGGGGTGTGATGCTTCTTGATTTAAGAAGTGAGATAAGGGGGCGTCAATACCTTGGTACGGACCACTTCTTGACGATCACTCAGTCGACGGCTTGCGCACGCGCGCGTGCACCGCACGCCCGAGCCGCCGACCGAGGAGCAGCCAACCGATCAGCGCCCCGGCCGTGTTGAGGATGACGTCATCGATGTCGAAGGCGCGCCCGGTGACCAGCGCCCCCTGGACCAGCTCCACCATCAGCATCACCAGGGCCGTGAGTGCCGCCACCTGGAGAAGGCCCCGGGCGCGTGGCGCGAGGACCGGCACCAGGATGCCGAACGGGACGCCGAGCAGCACGTTCCCGCCGATCTGCTTGACCGCGTCCCGCACCCCCGCGTGCTCCACATAGGCCCTCAGGGACTGGCCGGGGTGCAGATTGCTGTGCGTCAGCGACACCGACGCCGGGGACGGCTGCAGGGTGAGCCGGGCCAGGACGACCGCGAACGCCACCATGAAGGCGAACGCGACCAGCATGGCCAGCAGCCGGACGGGGAGGGCGAGCGCGTGCCGCGCGCGTCCCGGGCGGGCCTTCTCGGTCCGCCCCCGTTTGCCGGGGGAGCGCAGGGCCGCGGGCAGGCGCAGGGCGGAGCGGGTCATTCGGTCCTCCAGTCGTCAACTTCCCGGTGTCGTGGGGCGGTTACCCGCCGAACGGCCGGGGATGCCGCCGCCCCCGCGGCTCCGGACGCTTCCCGCCGGTTTCCGTTCACGCTCCCGGGGCACTCCGGGCACGGGCCCGCGTGCCGCCGCCCTTCAGGTGCCCGGCGGTGCTTGGATGCCCCAAGCGGTGTACCGGACACATGCCCGCATATCTGGCCGAAGCGGATCGAGGAGGTGGCGGATGACCCGGCGTACGGCCCCGCGCAGGGCCCTCCTCGTGGTGGGTGAACTCCTGGCCTGGTGGGCCGGACTCGCCCTGCTGTGGCTCGTGTTCATCACCTCGGTCGACACGCTGGAGCGGATCGTCGGCGCGAGTGCCGCCGCGGTGGCCGCGCTGCCGGCCCGGGCCGGGCGGCGGGCGGTGACCTGGCGGTGAACGGCTGGATCCTCGCGGCCACCGTCGAACTGGGCGTGGCCGGAGCGGCGGTCCTTTGGGGGGTGGCCACCGGCCCGCTGCCCCGCCGGGCCGTGGCCCAGAACCTGACCACCTCCGCGATCTGCCCGGCCCTGCTGCTGCTCGCGCAGGGCTACGACCGCCCCGCCTACGTCGACCTCGCCCTGCTGCTGGCCCTGCTCGGCCCGGTCGGCACCCTCGTCTTCGCCCGCCTGCTCGCCGACGAGCCGGCGGACGACCGGCCGAGCGCCTGGGGACTGACCTGGGCGGCCGCCGGCCTGAGCGCGGTGGTCGTGGTCGCCGTGTGCGTGGCCACCGGCCCCGGCCGGGCGATGGCGAAGCTGCTGGTGATCGGCGCCCTGCTGATCGGCGGGAACGTGATCGCCTCGCGGGCCCTCGCCGGCGGATTCCGGGGAGTGCGCGGTGGCTGACCTGATGCCGGGTGCGTGCGGGGGAGGTGCGGCATGGCCGACGCCGTGATCGTCGTGGCCCTGCTCCTGGTCGCCGCCTCCGCCACCGCCGCCGTGGCCGTGCGCGACCCGGCGCGGCAGGCCCTGGTGCTGTCCCTGCTCGGTGTCGTCCTGGCCGCCCTGTTCACCGTGCTCCAGGCACCCGACGTCGGCCTGTCACAGCTGGCGGTCGGCTCCGCGCTCACCCCGCTCCTGATCATGCTGTCGGTGCGCAAGGTCAGACGGCGCGGGCGGACGAAGGACGGCGCGCGATGAGCCGGCGGCTGCGGCTGTGGCTGCTGGCCGTCGGCGGCGCGGGGATGGCCGCGCTGCTGGTCGCCGCCTGCCTCGACCTGCCCTCCTTCGGAGGCACCCGGCACCCGTACGGCGAGCGGGCCGTGCGCGCCTCCCTGGACCGGCACGTCGCCAACACCATCGCCTCCGTCAACTTCGACCAGCGCGCCTACGACACCCTCGGCGAGATGAGCATCCTGTTCGCCGCCGTCCTCGGCGTCGTGGTGCTCCTGCGCCAGGCCCGCGACGAGCACCGCGCGCAGCCGGAGCCCGCCGACGTGGTCCGGCCCGTCCGCCGCTACGCCCTCGTCGTCCTGCCCGTCGCCCTCCTCACCGGCCTGTACGTCGTCGCCCACGGCCAGCTCAGCCCCGGCGGCGGCTTCCAGGGCGGGGTCGTCGCCGCGACCGCCCTGCACCTGCTCTACCTCGGCGCCGACTACCGCGCCCTGGAACGCGTCCGTCCGCTCGAGACGTACAGGGCCGCCGACGCGCTGGCCGTCTGCGCCTACCTCGTCCTGGGCTTCGCCGGCGTCCTCGCGGGCACCGCGTTCCTGGCCAACACGCTGCTGCCGTACGGCACCTTCAACACGCTGTCCTCCGGCGGCACCGTCCCGCTGCTGAACGCGGCCGTCGGCATGGAAGTGGCGAGCGCGGTCATCGTGCTGCTCGCGAGCTTCCTGGACCAGGCCGTCGAGATCGAGGAGGAACAGGGGAGTTGAGATGGCCGTGATGCACGCCCTGCCCTACCTGGTCGCCGCCTACGTCTTTCTGACGGGCTGCTACGGCCTCGCCACCAGTCGCAACCTGATCCACGCCGTCGGCTGCCTCGCCGTGTGCCAGGCATCCACGTACATCCTGCTGCTGGCCGTCGGATATCGCGACGGCGGCACCGCTCCGGTCTTCTCCGACATCAAGCCCGGCTCGCGCCCGCTCGTGGACCCGGTCGTGCAGGCCCTCACCCTCACCGACATCGTCGTCGGCGCCACCGTCACCGCGCTGCTGCTCGCCCTCGTCCTGCAGATCGCCAAACGGCACGGCACGGTCGACCCCGACGAACTGAGAGAGCTGCGCGGCTGATGCACCACCTGCTCCCGTTGCTCGTCGCCGTGCCGCTGCTCGGCGCCGCCCTGCTGGTGGCCGCCGGCCGTCTGCTGCCCCGGCCGGTCGCCGAGATCAGCGGCTGCGTGGTCTCCGGCGGCACGGCCGCCCTCGCCCTGGTGCTGCTCCTCAACTCCTCGCCCCCGCTGGTGGAATGGGTCGGCGACTGGCGGCCCGTCGACGGGGAGAGCGTCGGCATCGTGCTCGTCGGGGACGGCCCGGCACTGGGCATGGCCGCGCTCGTCTCGCTGCTCACCCTGTCCGCGCTCGCCTACTCCTGGCGCTACTTCGACGAGCCGCCGCGCGGCCACGCCGGCTCCTTCCCGGCGCTGATGCTGGTCTTCCAGGGCGCCATGTGCGGGTTCGCGATCGCGGGCGACCTGTTCAACGCGTTCGTGTTCTTCGAGCTGATGAGCGTCGTCGCCTACGCGCTGACCGGCTATCGGATCGACGACGCCAAGGCCGTGCAGGGCGCGCTGACCTTCGGCGTCGTCAACTCCCTCGGCGCCTACGCACTGCTGATGGGCATCGCCTTGCTGTACGCCCGTACCGGCGAACTGGCCATGGCGAAGATCGGCCGGGGCATCGACGGAGCGGCCGCCCAGAACGGTCCGGACGCCCTGGTCCTCGCCGCCTTCGTACTGGTCATGGTGGGACTGCTGGTGAAGGCGGCCGCCGTGCCGTTCCACTTCTGGCTCCCCGACGCGCACGCGGTCGCACCCACCCCGGTGTGCATGCTGCTGTCCGGCGTCATGGTCGAACTCGGCTCCTACGGCGTCTGGCGCGTGTACGGCACCGTCTTCGCCGGGCCCGGCGGCATCCCGGCCGCCGACCTGACCCGGGCGCTGGTGACCCTCGGCGTGCTCACCTCCGCCGTCGGCGCCGTCATGTGCTGGTACCAGCGGCACATCAAACGGCTGCTGGCGTACTCCACCGTCGCGCACACCGGTCTGTTCCTCGTCGGGCTCGGCGTGCTCACGCCGGAGGGGGACGATGGGATCGCGCTGTACATCGTCGGGCACGCCGGGGTGAAGGCCGCGTTGTTCGCCTGCACCGGCGCCCTGCTCGACCGGTACGGCAGCGTCGACGAGCACGCCCTGCACGGCAGGGCCCGGGCGCTGCGCGCGTTCGGGGTGATGTTCGCGATCGGCGGCCTCGCCCTCGCGGGACTGCCGCCGTTCGGTACGGCGCTCGGCAAGGCGATCGCGGAGGAGGCGGTCGGCGGCCCGCTCACCGTGCTCTACGTGGTGGCCTCCGCGATCACCGGGGGCGCCGTCCTGCGGGTCACGGCCCGGGTGTTCCTGGGCCTCGGCCCGCGCCCGGAGGACGCCGACTACGAGACCAGCGGTGCCGACGAACAGCCCGAGACCGGTGGCATCCTGAGCCGCATCCCCGACTCCATGACCGCGGTGCCCGCCGTGCTGCTCGCCGCGGCCTTCGCCGTGGGTGTGGCCCCCGGCTTCGCCGGACTGGTGGCCCGCTCGGTCAACGAGGCCGGGTCGGGCGGCGCCCACGCCTCCGTCCACTGGACGCTGGAGGGCATCCTGCTGGGCCTGTTCTCCAGCCTGCTCGCGGTGGGCGTCGCCGCCCTCGCCGTGACCCGGCCGCGCTGGGTGGCCGCCCCGGACTGGGCGCTGCCGCTGCGCCGCCTGCAGTCGGGCCACGTCGGCGACTACGTGGCCTGGCTGCTGTTCGGCGCCACCGCGCTGGGCCTGCTCGTCCTGCCGGGGGTGCTGGGCGGCTGACCGGCGGGCGCGGATCAGGACCCGTACGAGACACGCACCTCCTTGAAGCCGAGGGAGCGCAGCAGCCCCCGCAGCATGTCGGTGGTGTTGGTCTCGGCCCGCGCGGTCAGCCCGCTGTCCTTCGCGGCCGCCCCGATGTGCCTGACGGCGAGCTTCTGCACCGCCTGCTCGCTGTTGGGGTTGTCCGAGAACAGGTCGCCGATCCGGTCGAGCAGGCCGCGCTGCTTGGACACGGCGTAGGAGCGGTCGGGGTCCAGGGCCGGTCTGCCGAGCCGGGCGTGCGGCAGCCGGAGGGTGACCGAGGTGCGGTCGCCGTTGACCGACACGTCCTTCCTCCCGATCCGGCCGAGGTCGACGTAGGCGTCCACGGTGCCCGCGCCGACGTACAGGGTGCGGCTGCCGCGGATCGCGTCGGGCAGGTACTTGGCGTCCTTCTCCAGGTCCACGACCACCTGGAAGTTGCCTGAGGCGGCGTCGTAACGGCTCATGTCCTGGATGGACTTGAGCAGTGCGGGGCCGGAACGGTCGTGCGACTCGGTGCCGAACAGGTCCTTGATGCCCGGGAGTACGGCCAGCCTGATGCCCGCGAACAGCACCACGAGCACCAGGACGAACGCGGTCACCACCTTGGCCCAGCCAGGCATGCGCCGGGGCGGGCGACTTGCGGAAGTCGTCATCGCGACGGTCCTCCTTCCTGCTGACCGGATTCCCGCCGAACGCGCCGCCAGACCGCCGAGTCGGCGGTGTGCCGCCAGTAGCATGACGGCGCAGCCCGTGTTGATCATGCGAGGAGCGGATCGTGCGAGACATCGCCGTGTTCAGTGGCAGTGCCCATCCCGAACTGGCTCAGGAGGTCTGCACCCACCTCGGCGTGCCGCTCAGCCCCACCCGGGTCAGCCGCTTCGCCAACGACTGTCTGGAGGTGCAGCTTCAGGCCAACTGCCGGGAGCGGGACGTCTTCCTGATCCAGCCGCTGGTCAGACCGGTGCAGGAGCACCTGGTCGAGCTGCTGCTGATGTGCGACGCGGCCCGGGGCGCCTCCGCCGGCCGGATCACCGTCGTCATGCCGCACTACTCCTACGCCCGCTCCGACAAGAAGGACGCGCCCCGCATCTCCCTCGGCGGGCGGCTGGTCGCCGACCTGCTGGTGGCGGCGGGCGCGAGCCGGGTCCTCGCGATGACCCTGCACGCGCCCCAGGTGCACGGCTTCTTCTCGGTCCCGGTGGACCACCTGCACGCGCTGCGCGAACTGGCCGCGCACTTCCGTCAGTACGACCTGACGCGCACCACGGTCGTCTCCCCGGACCTCGGCAACGCCAAGGAGGCCGCCGCCTTCGCCCGGCTGATCGGCGCGCGGGTGGCGGCCGGCGCCAAACAGCGGTTCGCCGACGACCGGGTGAGCATCAGCTCCGTCATCGGCGATGTCACCGACCGGGACGTGATCGTGCTGGACGACGAGATCGCCAAGGGCAGCACCGTGCTCGAACTCCTGGAGAAACTGAGCGAGCTGGGGCCGCGTTCGATCCGGGTGGCGTGCACGCACGGGCTGTTCGCGGCCGGAGCGCTCAAGCGGCTGAGCGAGCACCCCGACGTGCTGGAGATCGTCTGCACCAACACCGTGCCGGTGCCCCAGGACGAGCACACCGACAAGCTGCGCGTCCTGTCCATCGCCCCCGCCCTCGCCGAGGCCGTACGCCGTATCCACAACGGCGAGTCCGTCAGCGCCCTGTTCGAGGAGCCGCGCGGCGCCTAGCCGGGCAACCGCTCTCACAGCGAGCCGGACGCGGTCTCGGACTGCTCCAGGGCCGCGTCCAGGGTCGGCTGCGGCGGCAGCAGCCGGGACAGACCGGTGACCCGGAAGACGCGCAGGGTCAACGGGTGGGCGCACACGAGGTGCAGCCGCCCGCCGCGCTCCAGCACCCGGCTGCGGGCGCGGTAGAGCAGACGCAGGCCCGAGCAGTCGAAGAACTCCACGGACCGCAGGTCGATCACGATCCTCGCGCCGGACCGGTCGGTGGCCCGGTCCAGGGCGGGAGCGATCTGTGTCGCCGCCGCGATGTCTATCTCGCCGCGGAACTCCAGCACCGTGTGCCCGCGATCCTCGCGGATGCGCAGATGCCGGCCCGGCGGCGAGGGCTCCTGCTGCACGACGGCACCACCTCCCACGCGCGCCTGGAAACCGTTTCCCGACCGTCAAGTTACCCTCGATAGAGGGAATTTGAGCATGTTCGATTGACATATGTCTTCGAGTTTCGTGTCGCGCGTCGTTCTGTGATCCGGGTGACAGGGCGGCGGTTCAGTCCACCAGCAGGACCAACTTGCCCGTCGTACGGCCGGTGTCGCCCATCTCGTGCGCCTTGGCGGCATCGGCCAGCGGGAAGGTGGCCCACGGTGGCGCGCAGCTTGCCCTGCTCCACCAGGTCCGCGATCGCCCGCATCCCCGACCGGTCGGCGTCCACCAGCATCCGCACCGCCCGTACGCCGAGCCGCCCGGCCTCCTCGTGGAAGTCCTGCTCGCCGACCGGCAGGACGGACACCACGATCCCGCCGGGACGCAGCACCCGCAGCGACCGCACGGACGTCTCGCCGCCCAGCGTGTCCAGGACGACGTCGACGTCCCGCACCGACTCGGTGACGTCGGTGGACCGGTAGTCGACCGCCTCGTCCACGCCGATCTCCCGCAGGAAGTCGTGCTTCCCGGCGCTCGCCGTGCCGATCACGTAAGCCCCGTGCGCCTTGGCGATCTGCACCGCCACGTGCCCCACCCCGCCGGCCGCGGCATGGATCAGCACCCGCTGCCCGGGCCGCAGACCGGCGTGCTCGGTCAGCGCCTGCCAGGCGGTCAGGGACACCAGCGGCAGGGCGGCCGCCCGGGTGTGGTCCAGGGAGGCCGGCTTGTGCACCAGGGCGCGGGCCGGGACCGTGACGTACTCGGCGTGCGAGCCGTGGCCGAAGGGGTAGGGCAGCATGCCGAAGACCTCGTCGCCGGGCCTGAAGGCGGCCACCCCGATGCCCGCCTCGGTCACCTCGCCGGAGACGTCCCAGCCGAGCACGAACGGCGGCTCGCCCAGGAACCCGCCGGTCGCCCGGTGCTTCCAGTCGGTCGGGTTGACCCCGGCGGCCCGCACCCGGACCAGCACCTCGTTCGGACGCGGCGCCGGCCGCTCCATCCGTACTTCCTTCAGGACCTCGGGACCGCCGAGGACGTCCTGGCTGATGGCACGCATCGTGTTCACATGACTCATGGTCACCCAGCCTGCGGGGGTCCGCCCACCCGGGCGACACGCGCCGAACGTTCCGGTGCCGTGCCGCGTCGGAGGATCGCAACGACAGTCCAGGAACAGGGGCGGGGCATGCGCAGAGGACTCGTGGCCGTGGCGGTGCTGGCGGCGGTGACGGCGGTGGGATGCGACGACGGCACCGGGGTGCGGGTGGTGGTCAGGGGCACCCCTCCCGCCACCCCGTACGGCGGACCCCTGTACGTCCCCACCCATGAGCTGGACGAGAGCGGCCCCCCTGCCCTGCGGCCGGCCTCCGGCGCCGCGGGCCGGGCACTGGAGTGCGACGGGGAGATCTTCGAGGGCGGCGGGCCCGACGGCTGGTCGAGGTCGGAGGGCGGTGACTCGCCCGAGGAGGGGCTGAAGCTCTACTTCGACATGTTCCAGCCCGTGCAGCCCGACCACGGCTACCGGGCCGAGCGCCGGGAGGCCGACCGGGTGCTGTACTCCTTCGACGTCAAGGGCCGCACCAAGGTGGCCGTCGTGGTGGCCAAGGACCAGAAGCACCGCCCCGGTTGGGGCCCGGAGACGAACGCCGCCTGCGATCCCGCCGAACTCCCGGCCGCGTACGCGGCCGCCCTGGGCTGGGAGGTGTGGACGGACCGCGACGGCGCACGGGTGCCGGTGAGCAGGCTGGAAAGCTCCACCGGCGCCGAGCACTGCGGCTGGCAGTCGGTCGGCTTCCTCACCCTGGACGGCCGGACGTACGTCCGTGATCCCGAGGGCGTGCTCGCCCGTGACGGTCTGCTCGGCGCGCCGTACCGCAAGCAGGTCCGTATGCCCGCGGGCGCTCACGACACCGGGTACCACCACCGTGACCGGCACCTGTGGCTGACGGAGGACCGGGACACCCTCTATGTGCGCACGTCCGCCGGAGTGGAGGCCTGGCCCCGGGCGAAGCGTGAGGTCGCCTGCAAGTGACCGGTCACCGGCTCCGGTGCAGTGCGACCAGCAACTGCCAGACCTGGTCCGCGACTTCGTCCGGAGCGGCCCGCAGCAGCCCGTGCAGCCAGTCCGCGAGGACACCCGCGAAGGTCGCCGCCACCGCCGAGGCGACCAGCGGGGCGTCCGCCGCGCCGGCCAGTTCGCGCTCGGCGAGGCTGCGGGCCCGCAGGTCCCGGTGCAGCACCCGGCCGAGCGGCCCGCCGCCGCCCGGCGCGAGCAGCGACCGGTACAGGGCCGCGTGCGGGGCCAGACCGGTGAAGAACTCCCGCAGCGCGGGCGGGGCGTGGACCGGATCGGGCCGCCCCCGCCAGGCGTGCAGTGCGTCCACCGCCTGCCGTACGACGTCCGCGCACGCGTCGACCGCCAGCGCCTCGATGCCGTCGTAGTGCACATAGAACGTGGCCCGGCCCACCCCGGCCCGGCGCACCAGCGCGGCCACCGCGATCTCCGCCGGCGGGCGCTCGGCGCACTCGGCGAGCAGGGCGGCGCGCAGCCTGGCGCGGGTGCGCGCCGCCCTCGGGTCCTCCTGCGGCGCCCGGCTCATCGTGCGGCGAGGACGGCGGCCAGGGCGAGCGCGCCGGGCAGCGCCTGGGCGAACAGGATGCGGCGGTTGGCCGTGGCGGCGCCGAACACGCCCGCCACCACCACACAGGACAGGAAGAACACCTGGACCCGGAACCCGGTCGGGTCGGCGGCGAGAAGTCCCCACACCAGGCCGGCCGCGAGGAATCCGTTGTAGAGGCCCTGGTTGGCGGCCAGCGGAGCGGTCGCCCGGGCCGTCTCGGGATCGAATCCGTGCAGTCCCCGCCCCGGCTTCCGCTGCCACAGGAACATCTCCAGCACCAGGATGTACACGTGCAGCACGGCCACCAGGCCGACCAGCACGTTCGCCACGATCTCCATGAGCAGCGGCCCTCCCCTTCTTGGACAGATGTCCATAATAACTGGACACCTGTCCAAGAAATTACCCGGGCCCTGCCACCCCCCGCCGCAGCTGCTGTGCCCGTAGGGCCAGCTGGATCTCGAAGCGGGCCGCCGGGTCGTGCAGCAGCTCGCCGAACAGCTCGTCCAGCTGCCGCATCCGGTAACGGACCGTCTGCGGATGCACCGCCAGGCGCACGGCCACCTCCCCGACGCCCCGGCCGGACTCCAGCCAGGCCAGCAGGGTCTCCGCCAGCCGCTCGCGCTGCGGCGGCCGCACCTGCTCCAGGGGCCGCAGCCACCGCTCGGCCATCGCGTCCAGCAGCGCGTCGTCGCGCAGGAGGAGCAGCGTGGACAGGTGGTCCTGGCAGCGCACCACACCGCCGGCCGCGTCGGTGCCGGGCAGGACGCCCCGCCGTACCAGGTCCAGCGCCTCGGTGGCCCAGCGCAGCGACCTCGCCCCCTCCTGCAGGGCAACCGTCGGGCCCATCGCGGCGCGCAGCCCCTGCAACGCCCCGGCCACCGCGCGGGACCGGCCCGGCCCTTCCGGATCCGGCACCACCAGCAGCGCCGGCTGGACGTCGAACCGGGTGAGGAACTCCGGCGGCACGATCGGCCCCGTCCCCGTCCCCGTCCCGGGATCCACGGCGACGACCGCCACCGCCCGCGGCACCGTCCAGCGTGCGGCACGAGCGAGCTCGGCGATCGCGCTCGCGGAGGCCGGGGGATCGGCGGTCAGCAGGTCCACCAACCGGGCCCGCCGCTGCTGGAGTTCACCGGCCGCGTGCAGCCGGGCCTCGGTGTAGCCCGCGGTCGTCGCGGCCGCCATCTCGTCCAGGTGTACGAACAGCGCCTCGCCGAGGGCACCCAGCACATGGCGGGGCAGCAGCCCCTCGTCCACCAGCGCGTTGACCCGGCGCCAGGTGACCCGGGCACCCAGCCGCAGCGCGGACTGGAACGAGTCGAGGCTGCGCCCCTCCTCGGCCTCCCCGCGGCCGATGCGCTCGTACGTCGCCTTCACCGGCTCCCAGTCGGTGTCCGGCTGCGCCATCCGCTCCAGCAGTCCGCGCAACGCGTGGTCCACGCCCCGGTGCACACCCTGCATGTACGTGTCGTCCATGGGGCGCGCGTACTCCGGGATCCCGGTTCCGATCGCGCGGACGACCTCCTCCGTGATCTCGGGCACGTACGGTCTGAGACGGTCGGGCAGACCCGGGGGCAACGCCTTGAACGGGCCGCCCGTGTCGACACCCACCGCTGCGGCTCTCTTCGGCACGCCGGTGACGATACCCGCGGGTAACCCGCGCGGGCTCATCATCCGGGGACAGTTGTGGGGGCGCGCCTTGTGCGCCCCTGACAACCGTGCCGCCTCACGTGCCGGTGGCCGCGTACACGCGCTCGCCTCCCACGTAGGTGAGCGCCACCGCGGTCTCCGCGATCGCCTCCGGCGGCCCGGCGAACGGGTCGCGGTCCAGCACCACCAGGTCCGCGAGTGCCCCGACGGCCACCCGGCCGCCCTCGTCCAGGTGGTTCACGTACGCCGATCCGGCCGTGTACGCCGTCATCGCGTCCGTCAGGCTCAGCCGCTCCCGGGGCAGGAACACCGGCCCGGCGCCGCCCGGTTCCACGCGGTTGACCGCCACATGGATGCCCTGGAGCGGGTCGGGGCTGCTCACCGGCCAGTCGCTGCCCGCCGCGAGCCGTGCGCCGGAGCGCAGCAGCGCGGCGAACGGGTACTGCCACGTGGCCCGTTCGGTCCCGAGGAAGGGGATCGTCAGCTCGTCCATCTGCGGCTCGTGCGCGGCCCACAGCGGCTGGATGTTGGCCGTGGCACCGAGCCGGGCGAAGCGCGGCACGTCGTCCGGGTGCACCACCTGCAGATGCGCCAGGTGCGGGCGGGTGTCGCTCGGCCCGTTGGCGGCCCGGGGCGCCTCGACGGCGTCCAGCGCGTCGCGTACGGCCCGGTCGCCCAGCGCGTGGAAGTGGCACTGGAAGCCGAGTGCGTCCAACTCGGTCACGTACGCCGGCAGTCGCTCCGGGTCGATGAAGCTCTTGCCGCGGTTGGCGGTGGCGCAGCCGCACCTGTCCAGATAGGGATCCAGCAGCGCGGCCGTGTGGTTCTCAGCGACTCCGTCCAGCATCAGTTTGACGGTGCCCGCGCGGAACCGGCCGTGGCTGAACGCCTGCCGCCTGTCGACGAGTTCGGGAATCTGCTCGGCCCCGCGCTCCCGGTCCCACCACAGCGCGCCGGTCACCCGCGCGGTGAGCGAGCCGTCCCGGACCGCCGTCAGATACGCCTCGGCCGGATCGTCCATGCCGAGGAAGTCCCCGACCAGCGCGTCCTGCCAGGCGGTGATGCCGAGCGCGTGCAGATGCCGCTGGGCGTGCAGCAGGGCGGCCAGCCGGTCCGCCGCGGTGGCGGGCGGTGCCAGCCGGCCCACCAACTGCATCGCGCCCTCCTGCAGCGTGCCGCTCGGCTCGCCCGAGGCGTCCCGCTCGATCCGTCCGTCGGCCGGGTCGGGGGTGGCGCGGTCGATGCCGGCCAGCTCCAGGGCGCGGCTGTTGACCCAGGCACCGTGGTGGTCCCGGTTGGGCAGGTACACCGGCCGGTCCGGGACGACCCGGTCCAGCAGTTCCTTCGTCGGCGTACCGCCCTCGAAGGCCTCCATCGACCAGCCGCCGCCGAGGATCCACTCCCGCTCGGGGTGGGCGTCGGCGTACGCGCGCACGGCGGCCAGGGTGTCCTCGGCGGTCGTCGTCCCGGTCAGGTCGCACTGGGTGAGTTCGAGCCCGGCCGGCACCGGGTGGACGTGCGCGTCCTGGAAGCCCGGCAGCAGCAGCCGCCCGGCCAGGTCGACCACCTCCGTGCGCGGCCCGGCCAGCTCCCGCAGTTCGTCGTGTCCGACGGCGGTGACACGGTCCCCGGTGACGGCCACCGCGGTCGCCGTACGGCCCCCGGGCGTGAGAACGGGGCCGCCGGTGAAGAGCAGATCAGCGTGCATGATGCCTTTCCTGGAGGGTCAGTGGGAGGTGGTGAGAAGCTGCTCGGAGTCGGCGTCCGTGCCCTCGCCGGTGCGGAAGTAGGGCGACCGGCGCACCCACTTCGCCCACGCGGCCACGACGAAACCGGACGCGATCATCACCAGTGGCATGAGCAGCAGGAACCAGCCGTTGTCCGCGCCGACCTCGAAGTGGTCGGCGGAGGAGTAGAAGGACCAGCCGAGATAGCCGCCGAGGCCCAGCAGGGCGAGGGCGCTCACCGTGGGCAGGAGCACCGCCCGCACTCCCTGGCGCCAGTCCTGCCGCAGCAGGGAGCGGAAGCGCACGGCGGCCGCGAGCGCCGTGAGCGCGTACGACAGCGAGACGACGATGCCGACCGCGTTCACCGTGGCCATGATCATGTCGGCGAGGCGCGGGATCACCAGGGCGAGCACCGCCACCGCCGTGGCCAGCGCTCCGACCAGCAGCGTCCCGGCCGCCGGGGTTCCGTAGCGGGAACTGACCCTGGACCACACCGGTCCGAGGGTACGGTCCCGGCTCATCGCGAACATGCCCCGGGCCGTCGGGATGACCCCGGCCTGCAGTGAGGCCACCGCCGAGAACATCAGCGCCACCAGGGGCAGCGCGGCCAGCGGCCGGTCGGCCAGCCGGTCGCCGAAGTACGCCAGCCCCTGTGCCCCGTGCCCGGCCAACTCGCCCTCGGACAGCACCCGCTGGAAGGCGATCGAGCCGAGCAGGAAGAGCCCGAGCATGGTGACCAGGGTGATCAGCCCGGCCCGGGACGCGTCCCGCGGGTCGCGCACCTCCTCGTTGACGGTGAACGCGGCCTCGAAGCCCCAGTAGCAGAACACCGACAGCAGCAGGCCCTGGGCCAGCGCCGTCGCCGAGGGAATCGCGAACGGGTCGAACCAGGACAGGCTGAAGGGGTGCGGGCCGGTGACGATGCCGTACCCGCAGAAGCCGAGCAGCACGGCGTACTCGAAGACCAGCAGCCAGGTCTGCAGCCGGGCCGCGGTACGCACGCCGGTCACGGCGGTGAGGGTGACCACGACCAGGACGACGATGCCCACCGCGGTGGTCTGCGCGGTCGAACCCGGGTCGAGGACGAGCGAGCCGATCCGGCGCAGGCCCGCCTCCCCGGCCAGTTGCAGCAGCGCGGAGCCGGTGACCGCCGTGGTGTACGCGAGGAAGGCCAGGCTCGCCACGAAGTTGACCCAGCCCACCATGAAGCCGAGCCAGGGACTGAGTGAACGGCCCACCCACACGTAGCCGTTGCCCGCGTTCGGCTCCACCCGGTTCAGCCGGGAGTAGGCCCCGGCGATACCGAGGACCGGCAGGAACGCCAGCAGCATGATGGCCGGCAGATGTAGGCCGACCACACCGGCCGTCACGCCGAGCCCGATGCCGATGCTGGTGGTCGCGGCCGTGCTGGACGCGGCGACGGCGACGCCGTCCAGGACGCTCAGGGACTTGCGCAGCTCGGGCCGCGCGGGTGGATCCACACCGAAGGGGGTGTCGCTCATGACCGGCTCTCCGCTCGCACCGGGGGGCCTGGTCGGCCCCGGTGACCGCAGATGAAACCGCCCGGCCGCTTCACAGGTCAACGGTGTTGTCATAAGGTGCGGGGCACACCCCAGGGAGGACTCCCATGACCGAACGCGTCGTCCCGGCCGCCGCCCGCCGGCGCAGGCGCCCCACCAAACAGGGCGTCGTCCTCTCCGAGCAGCTGATCGTCGAGACCGCGCTCCGGCTGATCGAGGAGCACGGCGCCGACGCCCTCTCCGTCCGGCGCCTCGGCCGTGCGCTCGGCGCCGACCCCAGCTCCCTGTACCGGTACTTCCGGCACACCGACGACCTGATGCTCGCCATCGCCGACGAGCTGATCGGCCGTACCCTGCGCGTCTGGCGGCCCACCGGCGACTGGGGCGCCGACCTGCGCGACCTCGGCCTGCGCATGCACGCGGGCGCCCTCGCCCACCCCCGGGCCGCGATGCTCAGCGCCCACCGCGTCACCGGCCGGGCACACGAGATCCAGGCCGTCGAGCGCATCCTCGGCGTGCTGCGCGGGGCCGGGTTCCCGGACGGGGAGGCGGTGCGGATCTACCACGCCTTCGTCGACCAGTCCCTCGCATTCGGCGCCCTGGACTCCGCCGGCACCGCGCTGCCCAGGGCCGCCCGCGACGCCGAGGCCGCGGTGTGGCCGGCCACCTATGCCCACCTGCCCGCCGACACCCACCCGCACATCGCGGCCACCTCACGCCACCTCGTGGCCTCCATGCGCCACAGTTCCTACCCGGCCGCCCTGGACCTGCTCCTGACGGCCGCCCAGACACGCCTTGATCACATCCGTGCGCAGAAGGAAGGCTGACGGTCACACTGGACGGCGTTCGCACGTCATACCGGCGACAGCCCATCACGAGGAGGCCGTACGACCATGACCCCGCCGCCCGCCCGCACCGCCGAACAGCGCAAGAAGGACACGCTCCACCGACTGGAGAACGACGTGGACGCCTGGGTCGCCACCGCCGGTGAGGACGGCGGCACGCCCTACCTCGTCCCCCTGTCGTTCGTCTGGGACGGTGCCGCCCTGCTGATCGCCACCCCGGCCGCGAGCCCCACCGGCCGCAACCTCGTGGCCACCGGCAGGGCCCGCCTGGGCATCGGACCGACCAGGGACGTCGTCATCGTCGAGGGCACCGTCCGGGCGGTGACCCCGGAGGACCTGCCCGAGGAGGACGCCGAGGTCTTCGCCGGCAAGACCGGCTTCGACCCGCGCCGACTGGCCACCCGCTACCTGTACTTCAACGTCCTCCCGCAGCGGATCCAGGCCTGGCGCGAGGAGAACGAGCTGCAGGGACGGGAGTTGATGCGCGACGGAGCGTGGCTGGTCGCCGACTGAAAGCGGCCGACGGGGATATCCGCAGGGAAAGGACGCAATCCCCGGGAGGAAACATGTCCCTCGTGACCGCGAGTGTCGTGGTGCTCGACTGTGCCGAACCCGAGAAACTCGCCGAGTTCTACAAGGAGTTGCTGGACGGCCGGGAGACGGACGCGTCCGCCAACCTGGTGGAGATCAGGGGCGCCGACGGCTTCCGGATCGCCTTCCGGCGCGACGCCAACGCGACCCCGCCGAGCTGGCCGCGACCCGAGAACTCCCTCCAGGCGCACCTCGACTTCCTGGTCCGGGACCTGGACGAGGCCGAGCGCAGGGTGGTCGGACTCGGCGGCCGTCCACTGGAGACACGGGACGCGCCGGGCCCCTACGAGGAGCGCGGGTACGCCGACCCGGCCGGCCATTCCTTCACCCTGCGCCTCATCCCCCCGACGGCACCCAAGCAGGGCTAGGGCCCTTCTTCCGGATCTGGCCGGTCCCGCGCCCCGCGGCCCCGGCAAGATCCGGAAGAAAGGCCCTACAGGGGGTGTCCTCCGGATCGGAGACCCCCGGCGCGCTACGGCCGCTCTCAGTCCCGGCCGCCCTTGTCGGCGGCCGGCCACGTGCCCGTCGACCGTGCGATGGCCTTGGCGCCCGTGCGGTCGACGGCGCTGCGCACCACCGCGAAGATGGCGCCCTGGACCGCCGCCGCGAGCAGGATCTCGCCCCAGCCGCGGTCGGGGTCCAGCGCGTCGGGCGCGTCCTCCTCGTGCCGGATCGCCATCCACGCCTTGCGGAACGCCATTCCCGCCAGCGCTCCGCCCGCCCAGCTGAGCACGAAGCCGACCGGCTGGTAGACGAGGGGAAGTTTCCTCTTCTTGTTCTTCTTCGCCATGCTGAACTCCTTCCTCGTCAAAGGACTCTCATGCCGGGCGTCCGCGCGCGGCGACTCGTTCGCCCGGGGGCACCGGACCGGGCGGCGTCCCGTCCCCGAACGGCCGGCCGCCCAGTTCCTCCCGCCGGTGCGGGGTCGGCCAGCCGGCGAGATCGGGGCCGATCGGCACGATGCCGGTGGGGTTGATGCCGGTGTGGACCTGGTAGTAGTGCCGCTTGATGTGGTCGAAGTCGACCGTGTCGCCGAAGCCGGGCGTCTGGAAGAGATCCCGGGCGTACGCCCACAGCACCGGGTTCTCGGCCAGTTTCCAGCGGTTGCACTTGAAGTGGCCGTGGTAGACGGCGTCGAACCGGACCAGCGTGGTGAACAGCCGGACGTCCGCCTCCGTTATCGTGTCGCCGACCAGGTAACGCTGCCCGGCCAGCCGCTCGGCGAGCACTTCCAGCCGCCGAAAGAGCGCGGTGCACGCCTCCTCGTACTCCGCCTGGTGCGTGGCGAAGCCGGCCCGGTACACGCCGTTGTTCACGTCCTGGTAGACCTCCGCCATCACCGCGTCGATCTCGTCGCGCCGGGCGGCCGGGTAGAGGTCCGGCGCACCCTCGCGGTGCAGGGCCGTCCACTCGGTGGCCAGGTCCAGGGTGATCCGCTGGTAGTCGTTCGTGACCAACCGCCCGCTGGGCACGTCCACGACGGCGGGCACGCTCACCCCGCCCGGGTAGTCCGTCTCCCGCTTGTCGTAGGCCTCGCCGAGGAACCGGATGCCGAGCACGGGGTCGCGGCCGTCGGGGTCCAGGGTGAAGCGCCAGCTGCGGTCGTCCTGGATCGGGTCGGCGACCGCCATCGACAGCGCGTCCTGCAGACCCAGCAGCCGGCGCGAGATCACCGCCCGGCTCGCCCACGGACAGGCACGGGAGACCACCAGGCGGTATCGCCCGGCCGCCACGGGCCAGCCGTCCCTGCCGTCGGCGGTGATCCGGTCCGCGAAGTGGCTTTTGGACCGGGTGAACGTCTTGTGCCCGTAGGCCCTGTTACCGTCGTCGCCCATCTCTTCCTCCTCGCCGCGCTCGGGCGCTCCCGGCAGACGCGTTCCCCGTTTTCGGCCGTCGGCACGGTGTGATCCCCCGGGGCCGGGGCAGTCGGCGATAGGTGAGTGGGACATCCTCGGAACGGAACACGGCCGCGCGCAGGGCCGAGGCCAGGACCGGTACGGCGAACGCGGGTGCGCGGGCACCGAAAGGAGCGGCCGGAAAGGACAGGCCGCCCGCCCCGGAGTCGCGGGGGCCGGACAGGGCCGCCGACGCGGCGCACCGGAGGCCGGACGTGGGCGCCGGCGGGGAGACCCGCATGCCGGAGGCGGGCGCCGAGGCCGGGCGCCGGGCGCCGGACGCGCCCCCCGGCCCGGAGCACCGGACGCCCGGCAGGGCCTCCGACGGGCATCCCCGCACCGGCACAGTCGCCGACGCGCAGGCCCACACCGACACGCACGCCCAGGAGGCAGCCACGACCACCGACGCGCAGCCCCCCGCGCCCGGCACAGGTGCCGGTGAGCCGGGGACCGGGCGGACGCCGTCCCGTGACGGTACCGACGCGGACCGTGGCGGGCGCCGGGCGGCGGGGGCCGGCGCCGACCGGCACACCCGGGTGACCGTGCTCGTGGCGCTCGCGGCCAATCTGGTGATCGCGGTCGCCAAGGCCGTCGGCGGTGTGCTCGCCGGCTCGCCCGCGCTGCTGTCGGAGGCCGCGCACTCGGTCGCCGACAGCCTCAACGAGGTCTTCCTGCTGGCCGCGCTGCACCGCAGCCGCCGCCCGGCGGACCGGCGGCACCCCTTCGGCTACGGCAAGGAGCGGTTCTTCTGGTCCCTCCTCGCGGCCGTCGGCATCTTCGTCATGGGCGGCTGCTTCTCCTTCTTCCAGGGCTTCGAGGCCCTCCGGAGCGGCACCGAGGAGAAGTTCAGCGGCTATGTGGCGGGCCTGATCGTGCTGGGTGTCGCACTGGTCGCCGAGGGCATCTCGCTGTTCAGGGCGCTGCACCAGGTGCACCGGGAGGGCGGCGGCCTCGGCAAGCTGCGCGACCCGGCGCTGCGCACGGTCGTCGCCGAGGACGGCACCGCGGTGGTCGGCGTGACCCTCGCCCTCGTCGGCATGGCCCTGCACATGGTGACCGGCCAGGTCGTGTGGGAGGCGTCCGCCTCGCTGGCCATCGGCATGCTGCTGGTGTACGTCGCCTACCGGCTCGGCCGCGACGCCCGCGACCAGCTCATCGGCGAGGCCGCCGACCCGGAGCTGAGCGGCAGGATCCGGTCCCTGCTGCAGGCCCAGCCCGAGATCGACAGCGTCGAGGCGCTGTTCACGATGAAGATGGGCCTCGACTCCACGCTGGTGGCGGCCCGCATCGACCTGGCGCCCGGCCTGGACAGCGAACGGGTCGAGGAGGTCGCCGTCCGCATCAAGCGGTCCATCGCCAGGACGGTTCCCGCGGCCGACCAGATCTTCCTCGACGTGACCGACCGGCCGGCCGGCGAGGCACGACAGAGCCCCGCCGCGACGGGGGAACGCGGCGGGGCCTGACGCACGGGTGCCCGCCGGGAAACCGGTTCATGCTTCGCGGACACAGATTTTTCTAGAAGGAGCCGCTCCCCGTCCGGATTCAGCTCTCGTCGACGGGCTCCAGGACGAACACCGGGATCTCCCGGGAGGTCTTCTTCTGGTAGTCCGCGTACGGGGGGAAGGCGGCCACGGCCCGCTCCCACCATCGCGCCTTCTCCTCCCCGGTGATCTCACGGGCCCTCATGTCCCGCCTGACCGGCCCGTCCTGCAGTTCCACACGCGGCTCGGACTTCACGTTGAAGTACCAGACGGGATGCTTGGGCGCACCGCCCAGCGAGGCGACCGCGGCGTACTGCCCCTCGTGCTCCACCCGCATCAGCGGCGTCTTGCGGATCTTCCCGCTCTGCGCGCCCCGGGTGGTCAGGACGATGACCGGCAGCCCGGTGTCCCTGAGTGTCGTCCCCTTCGTCCCGCCGGAGCTCTCGTACAACTCGACCTGCTCGCGCACCCACTGCGTCGGGCTCGGCTCGTACTCGCCCTCAAGTGGCATGGGATCCGTCTCCTTCGTCGGTCCAACGGCTGACTGCGGCCAGCTACAACACCCGCCGGCGCCCGAATCATCCGTACCGCGCGCCGGTTCGCCCGGGCGGGTGATCACCCCGCGGGTCATCGTGCGTCCCGGGGCCCCTCGGGCACAGTGGTCCCCGTGGTGATCACCGCACGCCCGCCGGATCCCGCCGAGAGAGGGGGCAGGACCGCCGTGTTCCCCAGTCGCACCACCCCGACCCGCTCCGTCGTGGAGGAACTTCTGCGCAGGATCGGCCAGGGCGACCCCGAACGGATCGGTGAGCTGTACGCGGAGCGGGGCGACTGGAGGCTGAGCTGGCCGGAGGACGAGCACGGCCGCGCCGACACCCCCTGGATCCGGCACCGCTCCACCCGCGCCGACGCCGTCGCCCACTACCGCGAGCTGGCCGCCCACCACGTCCCCGAGAAGGCGGACACCCGCGTCGAGCGCGTCCTGGTCGACGGCGACGACGCGGTCGTCCTCGGCGCCATCCGGCAGACGGCCGAACCGACCGGCCGCTCCTACACCGCGCGGTTCGCCCTGCACCTCACCGTCCGGGACGGCCTGGTCGTACGCCACCACGTCTACGAGGACAGCCTCGCCGTCGCCCGTGCCTTCGCACCGGGCACCGAGGGCCCCCGAGTGCCCTGACCCGCGGTGGCGGTCAGCCGGGTGTCACGGTCATGCGCACCGCCAGCACCAGGATCACGCCGCTGGAGAGCAGCGCCGTCGCCAGCCGCCCGCGCCGTCCGGTGAGCACGCGGCCGAGCAGGGCGCCACTGCCGGCCAGCAGCAGCTGCCAGCTCGCGGAGGCGGTGAAGGCCGCCAGCACGAACACGGCGCGCTCCAGTGGTCGTACCGCGTCCGCGGTGCTGGTGCCGAGCACCAGCGCGGCGAAGTAGATCACCGTGACGGGGTTCAGGAGTGTGATCCCGAGGAGGCCGAGATACGCGCGTGCCGCGCCGGGAACCGGCCGCTCGGGGCGGGTGGCGAGCCGGCGGGCGCGGTACTGGCGCAGCGCCACGACCGTGCCCCAGACCGCGAGGACGCCGAGGACCAGGGCCGAGGCCCAGCGCAGCGGGGTCAGCACCGGCCGCAGCGTCGCCGCGAGGGCGGATCCGCCGGCCGCGGCGAGCAGCGCGTAGAGGCCGTCGGCCGTGGCGACACCGAGTGCGGCGCAGGCGCCGGTGCGCAGCGAGGTGCGGGCGGTGAGGGAGACCAGGTAGGTCCCGACCGCGCCGACGGGCATCGCGATGCCGTAGCCGGCGAGCAGCCCGGCCAGCAGCGCGGCCGTCACGGGCGTACGGGATCGGGCCTCCGGGGACCGCCGGACTGCTGCTGCTCCCGCACCGGAAGGACGGCGGTGACGGTCGGCGGCAGAATGGTGTGGGTAAGCGACATGGCCAGATCCTGAAGCCGCCGCCACCGCGGCGGCAAGCGAATTTCGGCGCGTTCCCGCCCCCGCTGACCACGCTCTTCGGCCAGATCGCGCCGATCACCGATCTGGCCGAACTTGCCGTCGTCCCATAGGTGCCTCGGGCATCTAATGAAGATCGGCACGACGCACTTCTTCGTCTGCGAGGTCTTTCCATGACGGAACTGACGGACAGCACCGGCCCGGCGACCCCGGCCGATCCCGTCTCCTTCCCCCAGGACCGCACCTGCCCCTACCACCCCCCCACCGGATACGACCCGCTGCGCGACGGGCGAGGCCTGTCCCGCGTCACCCTCTTCGACGGCCGCGAGGTCTGGGCGGTCACCGGCCACGCCACCGCCCGCACCCTGCTCGCGGACGCCCGGCTGTCCACCGACCGGACCCGCCCCGGCTTCCCCGCGCCCACCGCCCGCTTCGCCGCCGTCCGCGACCGCCGGGTGGCGCTGCTCGGCGTCGACGACCCCGTGCACCAGACGCAGCGGCGGACGATGATCACGTCGTTCACCGTCAAACGCTCGGTCGAGTTGCGGCCCACGATCCAGGGGATCGTCGACGGACTCCTGGACGCGATGATCGAGAAGGGCCCGCCGGCCGAGCTGGTCTCGGCCTTCGCCCTGCCCGTGCCGTCCATGGTGATCTGCGGTCTGCTCGGCGTGCCGTACGCCGACCACGAGTTCTTCGAGGAGCAGTCCCGCAGGCTGCTGCGCGGCCCCACGGCCGCCGACACCCAGGAGGCGCGCGAACGGCTGGAGGACTACCTCGGCGACCTGATCGACCGCAAGGCGCGGCAGGCGCAGCCGGGCGACGGCGTCCTGGACGACCTCGTCCACCAGCAGTTCCGCGCGGGCGCGCTGGACCGGGCCGAAGTCGTCTCGCTGGCCGTCATCCTGCTGGTCGCCGGCCACGAGACGACCGCCAACATGATCTCCCTCGGCACCTACACCCTGCTGCAGCACCCCGACCGGCTCACCGAGCTGCGCACCGACCCGGGGCTGCTGCCCACCGCCGTCGAGGAGTTGATGCGGATGCTGTCCATCGCGGACGGTCTGTTGCGCGTCGCCCTGGCGGACATCGAGGTCGACGGCGCCACGATCCGGGCCGGCGAGGGCGTGCTCTTCGCGACCTCGGTCATCAACCGCGACCCGGCCCAGTACGACGATCCCGACACCCTTGACTTCCACCGCTCCGCCCGTCACCACGTGGCCTTCGGCTTCGGCATCCACCAGTGCCTGGGCCAGAACCTGGCCCGCGCGGAACTGGAGATCGCCCTGGGCACCCTGCTCCGCCGGCTGCCCGGCCTCCGGCTGGCCGCGCCCGCGGGTGAGATCCCCTTCAAACCCGGCGACACGATCCAGGGGATGCTGGAACTCCCCGTGACCTGGTAAGAGGCTCAGCCCATGCACATCGACATCGACAAGGACGTCTGTATCGGCGCGGGTCAGTGCGCGCTGGCCGCGCCGAGCGTGTTCACCCAGGACGACGACGGCTACAGCACGCTGATCCCCGGCCGTGAGGACGGCGCGGGCGACCCGATGGTCCGGGAGGCGGCACGCGCCTGCCCGGTCGGCGCGATCAAGCTGTCCGAGTCCTCCGCCTGAGGCGTGCCTCAGAGGACGTCAGGCCGAGCCCCGGCGCGCACTACTGCCGTCCGGCCGCCAGGCACCCCCGCTCGGCCTCGCTCGAGCGGGGGACTCTTGCCCAGGGCTCCTCGCCCGACCTTCACCTCGCCACGCAACCGGCTCGGCCGACCATGCATCCCGCCCTGCGCCGCCCCGATCCCGAAGCCGTCTCCCTGGCCGCCGGCCGTCACCAGGACCCGCGCTGCCTCGCGGGCCGCGGTCGTCGGCCAGGTGCTCGCGGTGACGCCGCCTGTGTGCCAGGCGCCGGGGTTCAGCGGGAGCGCGTGCCGGAACCTGTGTGGTCCGGCCGTCGAAGCACCTGCTGGCTGCCGGCCGTCACCAGGACCCGTGCCGCCTCGCGGGCCTCGGTCGTCGGCCAGGTGCTCGCGGTGACGCCGCCTGTGTGCCAGGCGCCGGGGTTCAGCGGGAGCGCGCGCCGGCAGCCGCCTGGTCCGGCCGGTCGGGCATCCCCTCATGGCGTCGCCGATCCCGAAGCCACCCGCCGGCCCCCCAGATCCCGAAGCCGTCCGCCGGCCGCCCCCCGATCTCGGAGTCACCCCTGGCCGCCGGCCGCCACCAGAACCCGCGCCGCCTCGCGGGCCTCGGCCGCCGGTCGGGGGGTCGCTGTGATGCCGGCTGTGACCATCGCGCCCTCGGCCAGCAGGAACAGGGGACCCGTGAGGGCCGTGGGCAGCTCCGCGTCGGTCACGAGTGAGGCGAGGTAGGTGCGGAACGCCTCCTTGTGCGCACGTACCTGCTCAGCCACCCGGGTCGACGTGGCGCCCAGCTCGCCGTAGGCGTTGATCCAGGCGCAGCCGCGGAAGCCGTCCTCGGCGAACCACTCCTCCAGCCAGTCGAAGACGGCCGGGATCCGCTCGCGCGGGTCCGGCTGCCGCGCCACGTGCTCGGCGAGCCGCTGCCGCCAGCGCTCGTCCCGCCGTTCCAGATAGGCCTCGACCAGTTGCTCCTTGGTGGGGAACAGCTGGTACAGACGCTTCAGCGACACGCCCGAGGCGCCGCGCAGCTCGTCCATGCCCACGGACTGGATGCCCCGGGCGTAGAACAGCCGCTCAGCGGCGTCGAGCGCTTGGTCCCGGGCGACCGCGCCGTCCATCGGAGACACCCCTCCTTGACGAGAGAACGAACGTTCTCCTACCGTAGCAGCCCGCTGGAGAACGCTCGTTCTCCACTGGTGTCCGAGCCGAGGAGCAGACGATGACCGACCGACCGCCCCTGCCGCCCTTCACCCGGGAGACCGCCGCACAGAAGGTCCAGGCCGCCGAGGACGCCTGGAACACCCGCGATCCGCACCGGGTGGCGCTCGCCTACACGGAGGACTCGGTCTGGCGCAATCGGGACACCTTCCTCACCGGCCGTGACGAGATCGTCGAGTTCCTCACCGCCAAGTGGCAGCGCGAGCTGGACTACGCGCTGCGCAAGGACCTGTGGGCCTTCGACGGAGACCGCATCGCCGTCCGCTTCCAGTACGAGTCCCACGACGCCGACGGGCAGTGGTGGCGCTCCTACGGCAACGAACTCTGGGAGTTCGACGAGCACGGTCTGATGCGCCGGCGCGAGGCGAGCATCAACGACGTACGCATCGAGCAGGAGCAGCGGCGCATCCACGGACCGCGGCCCGAGGCCGAGCGGGGGCTGTCCTTCCCGGTTCAGTAGGGTGCCCGGATGACCGCACCGGCCGAGAAGCCCTTCCTCTACGTCGTCGTCTGCGCGGCCGGGATCGCCGCCGGCGTCGGCACACTGATCACCGCCGCCCAGGAACGGGGCTGGGAGGTCGGGGTCATCGCCACACCGGTCGCCATGGGCGGGTTCTTCGACACCGCCGCGGTCGAGGCCCGGACGGGCCGTCCGATACGGTCCGCCTGGCGCTCCCCGGCCGACCCCCGGCCGTTCCCGCCGCCGGACGCCGTGGTGGTGGCGCCCGCCACCTTCAACACCGTCAACAAGTGGGCGGCCGGCCTGGCCGACACCCTCGCCGTCGGCACGCTGTGCGAGGCCGCCGGGCTCGGCGTGCCGATCGCCGTCCTGCCCTGTGTGGCCGACGCGCTGGCCACGCACCCCGCCTACCAGGACAGCCTGATACGCCTGCGCGGGATGGGCGTCCGCTTCGGCGCGCCGTACTCCGGCATGCCCGACGAGCGGGGCGGGCGGCCCGAGTTCCCCTGGGAGAGCGCGCTGGACCTGCTGGAAGGCCGCTGACAGCGGGCTCCGGCCCGGACCGCTCCCGGACGGGCCTCACCCCGCGCGGCCGGCCGGACCCCTCACCGCACCCTCCGGACGTATTCCGCGCTGCCCGGTGTGGAGACCTTCACGTCCCGGCGGACGATGCTCAGCCGGTCGCCCCAGTGCGCGAGGGCCTTGCGCAGGCCGCTGTCGGTGTACTCGATGTCCACCACCCGGTCGTCGAACGCCTTGGCGTACACCCCGCACTCGTCGTACTGGCCGCACTCCTCCGTGACCGCGAAGTCCAGCCCCGTCCGCTGCCGCTGTCCGGCCAGTTCGGCGGTGTTCTTCTGCCCGACGGCCAGGTGCCGGGCGTGCGCGTGCCGGGAGAGCAGGCGCATGAACGCGGTCGCGTCGGAGGCCGTGAGCAGGTGCCGGGAGCGGGTGTAGCTGTCGTAGTTGTCCGGCTCGACGGCGTCGAAGCCCTTCTTCGCGCAGCCGTCGATCCAGCTGTTCACGCGCTCGGCCACCCGCGCTCGCCCGGCCGGGGTGCGCAGGTCCAGCAGCGGCTCGTTCCAGTCCTCGTCGACGACCACCCTGCCACGGGCGTCGCGCAGCAGCAGGTCGGCGGGCCAGGAGGAGCGCTCCTGCGGCTGGGCCTGGAAGGCGTTGACGTAGCAGATGTTGTACAGGCCCGGCGCCGGGGAGCCGGACCGGTCGCGGCTGACGATCCGGACGCCGGCGGGCGGGGGATAGGCGCCGCCGATCTGGTAGTCGAAGCCCGCGTGGCGCGGCGGCAGTCGGACCGCGGCCGGCTTCGAGGACCAGCCCTTCCCGGTGCCCCCCGAACCGCAGCCGGCCAGTGTGGTCACCGTGAGGGCCAGGGCGAGCAGGGTCGTGCCGACGGTCGCCCTCCGACCTCCGACGCGGGGAACCCCCTTGGTGGGCAAGTCCGCTCCATCAGTCGCGGGTACGGCCCCGCCGGTCGGCGCGGCACGTGTCAGGATCCAATCCTCCACGCGCGCGTGCGGTCAAATCGGCGCCGGAGCGGGACGTACGCTCCTGAGTGACCACCGCACCCGAAGGCAGGAGCAGCAACGATGCAGTACGTGAAGCTCGGTTCGACGGGCCTGGACGTGTCGCGGATCTGTCTGGGCTGCATGACCTACGGCCTGCCCGACCGCGGCACGCACGAGTGGACGCTCGACGAGGAGGCCTCCCGTCCGCTCGTCCGGCAGGCGCTGGAGGCGGGCATCAACTTCTTCGACACCGCCAACGTCTACTCCGACGGCACCAGTGAGGAGATCGTCGGCAAGGCCCTGCGGGACTTCGCGAACCGCGACGAGATCGTGCTCGCCACCAAGGTGCACGGCCGGATGCGGCCGGGCCCCAACGGCGGCGGCCTCTCCCGCAAGGCCGTTCTGTCCGAGATCGACCACAGCCTGCGCCGCCTCGGCACCGACTACGTGGACCTGTACCAGATCCACCGCTACGACCACGACACTCCGATCGAGGAGACGATGGAGGCGCTGCACGACCTGGTCAAGGCCGGCAAGGTGCGCTACATCGGGGCCAGTTCGATGTACGCGTGGGAGTTCTCCAAGGCCCAGTACACGGCCGAACTGCGCGGCTGGACCAAGTTCGTGTCCATGCAGAACCACTACAACCTGCTCTACCGCGAGGAGGAGCGGGAGATGCTGCCGCTCTGCGCGGACCAGGGTGTGAGCGCCCTGCCGTGGAGCCCGCTGGCCCGCGGCCGGCTCACCCGGGACTGGGGCACCGTCACCGAGCGCAGCGCGGGCGACAACTTCGGCAACCGTCTCTACCTGGAGAGCGACCGCACCATCGTCGAGGCCGTCACCCGGATCGCCGAGGACCGGGGCGTCCCGCGTGCCCAGGTGGCCCTGGCCTGGCTGCTGCATCAGGACACCGTGGCCGCACCGATCGTCGGCGCGGCCCGGCCGCAGCACATCGCGGACGCGGTGGCGGCCGTCGAACTGGGGCTGAGCGACAAGGAGATCGAGGAACTGGAGCAGCCCTACACCCCGCGCGCGATCAGCGGCCACTGACGGCTCAGTGGGGTCCGTGCGGCGCGGCCTCCGTGCCGCACGGACCGGCGCCCTCGCTCTCCGGCAGCGGGACGCGCTCACCGGACATGGTCAGCGTCCGGTAGTAGCCGCCGATGCGCTCGGCCGAACGGCCGACGTAGTGTCCGATGAAGGAGCGCCGGAAGCGGCCGGCGTCGCGGTTGGGGCCCGAGCCGTGCACCAGGCTGCCGTTGAAGAACAGCACGTCGCCCGGCGCCAGGTCCACCGGCACCGGGGCCAGACCGGGCGGCGGTGCCACGTACTCGCGGGCGAACGACAGCCGTTCGTCCGCCACTTCGGGACAGAACAGGTCCATCCGGTGTGTGCCCGGGACGACTTCGAGGCCGCCGTTGTCCCGGTCGACGACGTCACAGGCGACCCACGCGGCCACACAGGTGCCCGGCTCGACCCGCAGATAGAAGTTGTCCTGGTGCAGCGCCTGGCCCCGGGCGCCCGGCGGCTTGAAGTAGAACATGCTCTGTGCGGCCAGCACCTCCTGGCCGAGCAGCACCTCGAGAACCTCCCGCAGCCGGGCGTCCAGCAGGAAGCTCCGGGCCGAAGCGCTGATCTCGTGCGGCTGCATCACCCGGGGGTACCGGCGCAGTGGGTCGGGGTCGGCGGGCCGCGGCTCGAAGTGGCCCGGGACCGGCCCGGCCGCGCGCAGCGCCGCGAAGGTGTCGCGCAGCCGCTCGATCTCGTCGTACCCGAACAGGCCGCGTACGACGGTGAATCCGTCCTCCTCGAACCGCTGCCGGAGTGCCTCGGGCAGGATGGCGCCGCTGTCCGTGGCTGTCATGTGTCCGCTCCTTCGGTGGCTCTTCCCTGCCACGCTAGGCCGACGCGCCCACCGGGAGGATGCCCATGCGTGCTGAGGGACTGCCCGGGACGGCTGCCGGCGACCCGTCCCCGCCACCCGGCCTGGTGGTGACCGGCCGCTACGACCAGGGGCCGGGGTACGGGGTCAACCGCCCCCGCGGTTCCGACAGTTGGCTGTTCACCTACACCATGGGCGGGTGGGGCCTGGTCCGGCAGGGCGGCGCCCGGGCCGACGCGGTCGCCGGGCGCCTGGTGGTGCTCGCCCCGGGAGTGGCCCATCGCTATGCCGTGGCGCCCGGTGCCCCGCACTGGCGGTTCTGGTGGGCGCACTGCCAGGCGCGCCCCTCCTGGGCGCCCTGGCTCCGCCCGTACGCCGTGGCCGACGGGCTGTACGTCCTCGCGCCCGTCCCCGGGAGCCTGCGCGGGCGCGTCGAGGCCGCGTTCGGCCGGATGCTCGCCGACGCCCGCCGGCCCGCACGGGGCACACCGCCCGAGGACCCGGTGGCGGTGGCCCACGACAGCCTGTCGCGGGAGTTGGCCCTGTGCGCGCTGGAGGAGGTGGTGCTGCTCGCCGTGTCCGGGGCCCAGGCGCCGGCACCCGAGCCGGGCGACGACGCCCGGGTGCGCCGCGCCGAGGAACTGATCGCCGCCGACCCGGGTGCCCCGCACACGGTCCGCTCGCTCGCCGGGAGCGTCGCCCTATCCCCGTCCCGGTTCGCCCATCTGTTCACCCTGCGCACCGGCCGGCCGCCCATGAGTGCGCTGCGCGAGGCCCGGCTGCGGCACGCGGCCCGGCTGCTGGAGGTCACCGACCTGACCGTGGAGCGGGTGGCGGCGGCGTCCGGATTCCCCAGCCCGTTCCACTTCAGCCGGGTCTTCCGCGAGCGCTACGGAGTGCCTCCGGGCGCCTACCGGGCAGGTGAACGCCCGTAATGCATCGCAAAGGCTTCCATTGACAGAATGTCAAGAAAGAAGCGCGGAAAAGGCAATGTTCAAGAGTGGGAGATCTCTTGTTCCTTGGTGCCGTGCTGTGCAAAAGTGTGCGCTGTCGGCGCGCAGACAATTACATTTTCCGCTGCACGCGCCAGGCCGCTCCCGTGCGCCCCCCCACGCTTCAAAAGAGCTGCCCAGGCGGACGTTCCGGGATGCCGAATACCATCCGTACTGGCTGGTATGGACCAATTCCAGTGTCGCGCCCGGAGGAATGCAGACGTGAATGACCCAGGCCCGTCGGATTCCGCCCCCACCACCCCCCGGTTCGACGTCTCGGACGAGCAACTGAGTGCCGAACTGAAGAAGTGGACGGGAACGACTCCCGCGCTCCATCCGGTCGGCGAACTCCTGGACCGCCACTGGGAAGCGGCCTTCGCCTATGCCCGGCTGTGCACCGACGGACCCCGTGCGGCCGGCATGCTCACCACGGCCGCCTTCACCCGGCTGTTCGGCGAGTCCATCAGGCAGGCGGGGCCGTCCGCCGCCTGGCGGCCCCACCTGCTGGTCACCGTGCGCCGGATCGCGGCCGAGTGGGACGGCGACGGCCGCCAGGAACTCCTGCACCCCGCCCTGCGGCCGGGCCCCGGCAGCGGGGAGCGCGCGGCGGCCCGGCTGCTCCCGCCGTCCGGGCGGCGACTGCTGTCCCGCGCCTTCCAGCGACTGCCCCAGGCCGCCCGCGCCGTGCTGTGGCACATCGAGGTCGAGGCCGACCCCGTCGCCGTCCCCGCCGCGCTGCTGGGCCTGGACGAGGAGGAGACCCGGATCGATCTGCGCCGCGCCCGCGAGCGGCTGCGCGAGGAATGCCTCCAGGCCCACCGCGAACTCGCCCCCGACGCCGAGTGCCAGCGGTACCTGCGCATGCTGGACGTGACCTACCGGCGCGGCGGCGTCGACATCGACCCGGACCTGCAGCAGCACCTGGCCGGCTGCAGACACTGCCGGCAGACCGCCGACCAGCTCGACCGGTTCAACGCGGGGCTCGGGCTCGCGCTCGCCGAGGCGGTCCTCGGCTGGGGCGCCCGCGCCTACCAGGAGTCCCGGGCGGCCCGCACCGAGGAGACCACGCCCCCGCGCCCGCAATTCCCGCCGGACACCGCGGCCTTCCCGGGCGGGGAGGCGTTCAGCACCCTGGCACCCGCACCGGTCGCGACCGCCACGGCGCCGGCGAGGACACCCGCCTCTCACGGGCCCGCCCCGTCCCGCCGTTCCGCGCTCCGGGCCGCCCGCCGCGCCCGCCGCCGCAACCTCGCCCTGGCCGTCGTCACGGTCAGCGGCCTGGTCGTCCTCCCGCTCTTCCTGTGGTCGGTGCTCGGCTCGGGCGACGATCCCGTGCCGGCCCCCGGCGCCACGCCCTCCAGGGCCCCGGGCAAGGACTCCGCGACGCCGGGCCCGTCCTGGGCCGGTACGAACGGTTCCGCCCAGGGCGCTCTGCGCGGCCGGCTGCACAACCTCGCCTCGGGCCTGTGCGTGGGCGTCGTCGGCAAGAAGGCGGTCAAGGGCGCGGAGACCGAACTCACCACCTGCTCCTCGACGCCGAGCCAGCAGTGGACGTACGAGACCGACGGACTGCTGCGCAACGCCTCCGCCCCGGACCTGTGCCTGGACTCCCACCTCGGCTACTCGGTGCGGCTCTCCCCCTGCACGGCCACCGGAAAGGCCGCGAAGGACATCCGCTACGACTTCACCCTGCAGGGCGCGCTCGTCCCGCGCTCGGACCAGGACCTTGCGCTGACCCCCGCGGCGACCGACGGTTCCGGCGCCCTCGTCCTGAAGACCCGCAGCGCGACTTCCGCCCAGCGCTGGACCGTCGACACGGCCAAGCCCGACCTGCAGATGGAGATCGTCAACTGGGGCACCGACACCACCCCGACCCCGACGGCCAAGCCCACGCCCCGAACCTCGAAAACACCCTCACCGACACCCACCCCGACGCCGACCGGGCCCAGCCCCACACCGTCGCCCACCGCCACGCCGGACTTCTGCTCGGCGTACCCGTCCTACTGCGACGGAGGCGGCGGCTACGACGGCGGCGGCTATGGAGGCGGTGGCTACGGCGGCGGGCGGCACCATCACTGAACGGCCTTGCGGTCCGACACTGCCCGTCGGCTCAGTGGTGGTGCGGGGGCGGGGGCGGGATCGTTGCCAGGCCGGGGGCCGGTTCGGGCCATACCAGCAGGACCGGACAGGGTGCGTGGTCGACGGCGAACCGGACGGCCGGGCCCAGGCTGCGCGGCCCGAGCCGGGAGCGGTCGCCGTCCCGGGCCAGCACCAGCAGATCGGCGCCGTCGGCCGCGGCCACCACCTCCCGCTCGACCCGCCCGGACCGCTCCTCGCGGAGACAGGGTCGCCCCAGCCGCTCGGCCGCGGCGTGCAGGAGTTCGGCCGCCGAGCTGCCACCGAGCGTTTCCAGTCGGCCGCCCGGGTCGCGTTCGGGGTGGCCGCGGCCGAGCAGCCCCGCGTACGCCCCGTGCGCCACCCCGGGTACGTCAGGACCGGTCACGTGCAGCAGCACCACCTCCGTGGCGTGCGGGGCGTGGGTGCGCACGGCGTCCACGCAGGCGGGCCAGGTGCCCTCGACGAGCCAGGCGATCACGCGCATCCGGTCGGCCTCCCTCGGCTCATGGAAACCCTCAGAGAATCTGCAGCGACCCCCACAGTGCCACCACGGACAGGGCCAGCGCCGAGGGCACGGCGAGCAGGCCGAGACGAGTGAACTCCCCGAGGTCCACGCCGTGCTCGTGCTGGTGCACGATCCGCCGCCAGAGCAGGGTGGCGAGCGACCCGGCGTAGGTGAGGTTGGGGCCGATGTTCACGCCGAGCAGCACCGCGAGCACCGCGCCGGAACCCCCGGGAGCGGCGAGCGGCAGCAGCACCAGCACAGCGGGCAGGTTGTTGATGAGGTTCGCGAGGACGGCGGCCAGTGCGGCGGTCCCGAGCAGCGCGGGCAGCCCCGTGCCACCGGGCAGGACGTGTCCGAGCGCGTCGGCGAGCCCGTTGTCCACCACCGCGCGCACCACGATGCCGAGCGCCAGCACGAACGCCAGGAAGGCCGGCGCCGCCGCCCGCACCACGCTCAGCGGGGTCGCCTTCCGGCGCACCAGCGCCCGCCCCGCCAGCACCAGCGCCCCGGCCGCCGCCACCCACGCCGGTTCCACCCCGAACGCCGACGCCACCACGAAACCGGCCAGCGTGCAGCCCACGGTGACCAGCGCGAACAGCGGCAGCCGCGGTGGCTCACCGGTGTCCTTGCCGGCCGGGGCCGCCGCGGTGAGGTCCCGGGCGAAGAACCACCGGAACACCGCGTACTCGGCGCCGATCGCCAGCAGCCACGGCAGCGCCATCAGCGCCGCGAAGCGGGTGAAGCTCAGCCCGCTCGCCGCGAAGGCGAGGAGGTTCGTCAGATTGGACACGGGCAGCAGCAGCGACGCCGTGTTCGACAGATGCGTGCAGGCGTACACATGCGGCTTCGGCCGTACGCCCGTCCGCGCGGCCGTCGCGAAGACGACCGGGGTCAGCAGCACGATCGTGGCGTCCAGGCTGAGCACCGCCGTGATCGCCGAGGCCAGCGCGAACACCGCGGTCAGCAGCCGCACCGGACGGCCCGCCGCCCAGCGCGCCATCCACGCCCCGCACGCCTGGAACAGGCCCTCCACGTCGCAGAAATGGGCGAGCACCAGCACCGCGGCCAGGAACCCCACCACGGGCCCGAGCCGTTCCGCCTCGGCCCGGGCGTGCTCCAGCGAGATCGCCCCGGTGGCGACGGCGACCCCGGCGGCCGGTACGGCCATCGCCGCCTCCGGCCATCCGAAGGGCCGTACGACGGCCCAGGCGAGCACGGCGACCAGGAGGACGGCGGACAGGGCCTCGGCAAGGGGGGTGTTCAGGGCGGGTCCTCCGGATCGATCACAAGCTGCCCGCCCATGAAAACAGACGACCGTGAGCGGGCTACGAGGAGCGGGTGCCCGCCGCGCCCAGGAATTCCTCCCAGCCGCCCACCGGGGCCTGACCCGGCGCCAGCGTGCGCAGTTTGCGCAGCACCGCCGGATCCTGCGCCTCCAGCCAGGCCACGAGCTGCTTGAACGACACGAACCGCACCTCGTCGTGCTCCGCCATCCGGCCGATCGCCTCCTCGACGGCGTCCATGTAGATGCCGCCGTTCCAGCGTTCGAAGTGGTTGCCGATGAAGAGGGGAGCGCGGTTGCTCTCGTACGCGCGCCGGAAGCCGGCCAGGTAGGTGTCCCGGGCCTGTGCGCGCCAGACGTCGAACCGGGTGCGGTCGCCCAGCGGGTCACCGCCGGACTGGTTGAACATCATGTTGTAGTCCATCGACAGCACTTGGAAGGAGTGGCCGGAGAACGGTATGGACTGCAGCGGGAAGTCCCAGATCCGGTTGCCCTGCACCTTGCCCGGCCAGATCTGCAGCCCGCCGGGCGAGCTGGCGTCGTACTTCCAGCCGAGCGCGGCCGCGGTGGGCAGCAGGTTGGTCTGGCCCTCCAGGCAGGGGGTGCGGCCGCCGATCAGCTCCTTGCGGTAGTCGAAGGGGAGCGGTTCGAGGTCCGTAAAGCCGGTGTTGGTCTTCCACTTCGTGACGAAGCCGATCGCCTGCTCGATCTCGCTGCGCCACTCGGCCGGTGTCCAGTTGCGCACGCCGGTCGCGCCGCAGAAGTGCCCGTTGAAGTGGGTGCCGATCTCGTGGCCCTCCAGCCAGGCGGTCCGCACCTGCTGGAGCGTCGCGTGGATGTGCCGGTCGGCGAGGTAGCCGATGTCGGACGCGCCGACCGCGTGCCGCGGCGGACGGTAGAGGTCCTTCCTGGCCTCCGGCAGGGTGTAGATGCCGCTGAGGAAGAAGGTCATCCTGGCGCCGTGGTCGGCCGCGACCTTGCGGAACCGGGAGAACAGCCGGTTGCTCAGCTCTCCGGCGCCGTCCCAGGAGAACACCACGAACTGCGGGGGCTTCTGGCCCGGCTTCAGCCGGGCCGGCTTCGGCTGGTGCGGCTGGGCGCCCGTGTCGGCGGTGGAGCCGTCCCCGATGAGCCTGACCGGCCGGGCCTGCGCGGTGCCCTTGCCGTACGCCGGGTCCTTCTCGCCGACGGAGAGCCCGAGGCCGGAGGAGCAGGCGGACAGGGCCCCGAGGGCGCCCGCAGCCGCCCCCGCCGTCAGCACTCGCCTGCGTGAGATGCCGCTCATGTTCTTCCCCGATTTCCTCGTCGCGGCTCCCTGCGGAGCCTTCTCGCTGTGTGGTCGACGGGTTCGATGAGGGGGAGTCGAGGAAAGATCGCGGCGAGGGGGACGTGTTGCCGTCCTGTGACACTTGTGGCGCGCTCATGACGAACCCCGCTGCCCGGGAGCGGACAGCGGGGTCGAGGAGGGACGTTCGGTCAGGCGCCGGTGCCGGAGCTGAACACGGTCAGGAAGACGGACGAGGAGTTGCCGGAGACGGGGACCGGACCGGCCGTCCAGGCCACCCTGAGCTGGTCACGCTCGTCCGGCGGGGTGACCAGCAGCGCGGCCGGCGTGGCCGTCTTCGCGCCGCTGATCTCCGGGTTGGAGAAGGTCAGACCCGCCCAGGCGCTCTGGCCCGGCCTGAGCGTGACCGTCACCGGCGAGCCGGACGAACGCTTGGGGTCCGGGCCGAGCTGGGTGCCGGAGGCGCTCACGAACGCCGCGCCCGGGAAGCCGTGCAGGGTGCAGATCCGGGCGGACTTGTTGGTGAGCACGATGGGGAAGTTCTCCTGGCCGGCACCCGGGTTGTTGCGCCCGACGGAGGCGCGCAGCTCGGAGGTGTGGCACCGGCTGCTGGTGCTGCCGGTCTTGGCGCCGGTGCCGGTGCCGGAGGAGGTGGCCGAGTCCGGGGCGGCGGACGACTTCGAACCACCCGGTGTGGAGGCGGCGGCGGACGCGGAGGACGACGCCGGGTTCTTCGAGGCCTCGGTCGCCGGACCGGCCGTGCCCGACACCTTCTGCGGGGTGGAGTGGATGTCCTGGCTGCCGCACGCGGTCAGCAGGCCCAGTACGGCGACCGCGCCCGTGAGCAGGGCCCCGCGCTGCAATGCCTGGGATGAGTACGCCATGTCGCTCAACACTCCTGGATCGTCATGGCACGCGGCGGACGCGCGCCTACGGCGCCGGGTGCGCCGTCACCTCACTTCGATGCACGGGCCACCGGAAAAGTTCGGACCTCTCCGGGTGATTTTCCCCGCCTCGACCGCCGGCCGACGCCTCCGATGTGTCAGGTGACCCGCAGTGAGCGGAGTATGCCGTCGGTCGCGTCCGCGTCACCCCGCTGGCGCACCTGTACGTACACCCGTGGCCGAGCGGACCCGTCCGCCGGGCCGAGCGCGGACTCGGTGACCGAGCCGCCGTCCGGGCACGCGTTCCAGGTCCGGATCCGGCCCCGCCACTCCGCATCGGCGAAGGCGCGGCTGCCGGCGTAGCGGCAGCCGGAGTGCGCGAGGGCGTTCACCCGCGCGGTGACGTCACCGCGCTCGCCGACCCCGACGAACACACCGTCGACCGCGGTCCTCAGGTCGGACCAGTGCGTCAGGTCGTCGGCGACCACCAGGCCCGGCTCGTGGCCCGCCGTCAGCCCGAGCGTGTGCGGGTCCCAGCCGGAGTCGCGCAGCTCGCGGGCCCAGCCCGCCGGCACCTGGACGGAGACCCGGCCGGTGGAGTCCTTCACGTCGACCCGGTCGGCGGTGCCGGGCCGGTGGAGGACCACCGTCACGGTGACGGCGGCGGCCGCGGCGGCGAGCGCCGCGGCCACCACCAGCGTCACCGTGTTCAACCGGCCCCGGACACCGTCGAGCCGCCTGCCCGGCCGGACACCGGAGGCCGCCGCCAGCCGGTCCAGTTCGTCCGCGAACGCGTGCGCCGTCGGCCAGCGCCGCTCCCGGTCCGGCTCCAGGGCGCGCAGCAGCGCCCGCTCGGCCTGCTCGCCCAGGTCCGGCCGCAGTCGCCCGGGCGGTACGACCTTCCCCGGCGGCCCCGGCACGGTCCCGGTCACCAGCTCGTAGCCGACCGCGCCCAGGCTGTAGACGTCGGCGCGCGCGTCGATGCCCTCGCCGGGCTCGGCCTGCTCCGGCGGCTGATAGCCCGCCGAGCCGGCCGCGAGCGTGAGCACCGAGGCCTGCGCGAGGCTCTTGGCGAGCCCCAGGTCGGCCAGCAGCAGCCGCCGCTCGCCGTCCGGGGCCGTGTGCAGCAGCACGTTGGTCGGCTTGATGTCGCGGTGCACGATGCCGGCCTCGTGCAGCGCGGCGGCGCTCCGCGCGGCCTGCGCGGTCAGCGCCAGCGCCTGGGGCACCGGCAGCGGACCGGCCGCCAGCAGATCGGCGAGGGTGCCGCCGTCGGCGTACTCCATCACGAAGTACGGCCTGCCGTCCGGCAGTTCACCGATGTCGTAGACCTGCACCACCCGGCTGGAGCCGGCCCGGCGCAGCAGCCGCGCCTCGGACAGGAACCGATCCCGGATGTCCAGCCGGTGCGCCCAGTTCTCGGCGAGTACCTTCACCGCCACGGGCGCGTCCAGCTCCTCGTCGTGGGCGAGCCACACCGTGGCGAAGGCACCGGTGCCCAGGCGTCGTTCGAGGCGGTAGCGGCCGATCCGCTCCAGGGAGTGCATACGACTATCATGCCTGCCCTGAGATCGACTTCGAGGGGGACCCTGACGTGCAGGACGAGGTGAGCGCCGAAGACCTCGCACGGCGCGCCGCCGCGGGCGACCGGGCGGCCCTTGACCGGCTGCTGACCGGGCTGCGGCCCGAGATCGTGCGCCGCTGCGGGCGCTTCCTGCCCTGCCGGGAGGACGCCGAGGAGGCCGCGCAGGACGTGCTCCTCCAGGTGGCCCGGCACATCTCCGCCTTCGAGGGCCGCAGTCGCTTCAGCACCTGGCTGTACACCGTCGTCGCCAACTGCTGCCGGCAGAAGTACCGCGAGCTGAAGCGGCGGGCCGCCGAACAGCCCGTGGTCATCGAGCCCGCCGAGTACGTCGACCCGCGCACCACCAGTGTCATCGCGGGCTCCCGGATCGATCTGCTGGAGGCCCTGGACCGGCTGGAGCGCGAGCACCCGCACCTGGTCGCGCCCCTGGTCTACCGGGACATCTGCCAGCTGGAGTACGCCGAGGTCGCCGAGCGCGTCGGGATTCCGCTCGGCACCCTCAAGTCCCGTCTGCACGAGGCCCGCAAACAGGTACGGCCCTGGCTGCGGGGCTACTGATCCTCCTGGAGCAGCCCCAGCTCCGCCCAGATCGTCTTGCCCTCCGCGGTGTGTCTGCTGCCCCACCGCTCGGTGAGCTGGGCGACCAGCAGCAGCCCGCGGCCGCCCTCGTCGAAGGTCTTGGCGCGCCTGAGGTGCGGGGCGGTGTGGCTGGTGTCGGACACCTCGACGATCAGCGTGGCGGCGTCATGGATCAGCCGCAGCCGGATCGGGCGGGAGCCGTAGCGGATGGCGTTGGTGACCAGCTCGCTCACCACCAGCTCGGCCGTGAACCCGACCTCGCTCAGCGCCCAGCGCTCCAGCTGCTCCACGACCTGCTTGCGGATCGGCGCGACCAGCGCCGGGTCGGCGGGGATGTCCCAGGTCGCCACCTGGGAGCCGGGCAGTCCCCGGGTGCGGGCCAGCAGCAGCGCCACGTCGTCGGGGGCGCCGCCCTTGGGGAGCAGCGCGTGCAGGATGCGGTCGCAGGTCTCGTCCAGGGAGTCCGCGTACCCCCCGAGCGCCTGGTACAGCAGCTCCGGTCCGGGGTCTCCGGCGCGCTCCCGGGACAGCATCAGACCGTCCGTGTACAGGGCCAGGACGGTGCCCTCGGGCAGCTCCACCTCGGCCGACTCGAAGGGCAGCCCGCCCAGGCCCAGCGGGGGGCCGGCGGGCAGGTCCAGGTGGTGGGGCTCGCCGCCGGGCCTCAGCACCACGGGCGCCGGGAGTCCGGCCCGGGCCAGGGTGCAGCGCCGCGAGACCGGGTCGTAGACGGCGTACAGGCAGGTGGCGCCGACCTCCCCGGGGCTGCCGTCGCCGCCGGACTCCTCCGACAGCCGCACCACCAGGTCGTCGAGGTGGGTGAGCAGCTCGTCCGGGGCCAGGTCGATGTCGGCCAGGGTGCGGACGGCGGTGCGCAGCCGGCCCATCGTGGCCGAGGCCTGGATGCCGTGCCCGACGACGTCTCCGACGACCATCGCCACCCGCATCCCGGACAGCGGGATCACGTCGAACCAGTCGCCGCCCACCCCCGCCCGGGTCGCCGGCAGATAGCGGGAGGACGCCTCCAGCGCGGCCGTGCGCGGGAGCGTGCGCGGCAGCAGGCTGCGCTGCAGCGCGAAGGCCGTCTCGCGTTCGCGGGAGTAGCGGCGGGCGTTGTCGATGCAGACGGCGGCCCGGGCGGTGATCTCCTCCGCCAGCAGCATGTCGTCGTCGGTGAACGGATCCGGGCGCCGATGCCGGGTGAGTACGGCGACCCCGAGGGTCAGCCCGCGGGCCTGGATGGGCACGGACATCGAGGAGTGGATGCCGAACTCCCGCACCCGCTCGCCGCGCGCGGTGTGCCAGGTCAGCCACTGGTCCAGGTCGCCCTTGGCCACCGAGGCCCGGATGGTGCGGCCGGCCGTCAGGGAGTCGGCCTGCGGGGAGAAGGCCGGGTACAGCTCGATCAGGCCGGGATTGGCCACCGCCTCCGGCACGCCCCTGAGGACAGACTGGTGCGCGACCCGGCGCAGGTTCACCGGGGCCGTGAGGCGGGCAGGGGGCTCGCCGCCGTACTCCTCCGGGTCCAGCAGGTCGATGGTGACGAAGTCGGCCAGTGCGGGCACGCACACGTCCGCCAGTTCCTGCGCGGTTCGGGTGACGTCGAGGGTGGAGCCGATGCGCACGCTCGCCTCGTTGACGATCTGCAGCCGCTGCCGGGCCCGGTGGTTGTCGGTGACGTCGTGCGTCGCCATGCACACGCCCCGCACCCGGCCCTCGGGGTCGGTGACCGGGGCCATCCGCGCCAGCCAGGCGTGCGCCCGGTCCTCGCCGCCGGTGCGCATGAACGTCTGGACGTCCAGCGGCCGGCCCGTGGTGAGCACCTGGAGCAGGCCCTGCTCCAGCTCCTCGCTCTGCGGCTTGCCGCCGATCTCCGAGAGCCTCAGGCCCCGCAGGCGGTCCTCGGGCAGGCCGATCACCTCGGCCATGGCGTCGTTCATGTGGCGCAGTCGCAGCTCCTCGTCGTACACGGAGAGGGCGCACGGCGACTGGACGAGGCCGGCCCGGTCCAGCGGATCGTCCGGGGAGCCGGGGTTCCGGCCGGGCAGCGGCGTGACCACGAGCCAGTCGCCGTTGTGACCGTCGCGCGGGGGCCGGCGGTGGGCGAGCAGCCACACGGAGACCGTGCGGCCGTCCCGGTGGCGCAGTCCGACCGTCCCCGCCCAGCGCGCGCCGCCGGGCACGGCCGGGGTGCCGTCGCCGGCCAGCAGCTGGACGGCAGGGCGGCCCACGACGGCGTCGGCAGGGTGTCCGAGCAGGCGCCGCGCGCCCTCGTTCCACTCCACCAGCGTTCCGCCGTCGTCGATGACAGCCCGGGCCGTGGCCGCATCGTCGAACGGATAGACCCGGCTCATCGTCGCCGCTCCCAAGCGCACACTCACAGTGAACAGGTGGCACCACTTGTGTTCCAGCGTAGTGCGTCGGGGTCTCCCGTGACCCGTGACCCCGGTGGACCCGGCCGACCCGTCGAACATCGTCAAGGGGGAATTTCGGCCGATGCGGCCGTCGGGGCAGGAGTCTGCTCCCGCACCCTTGACGATCGTGCGTGGCAGACCGTCAGAATCTGTTTGTTCACGATCAGTTGTGAGTACTTCTGGGCCCTGATGAGGGAGAGTCGCCATGACGGTCACGCGCAGATCGGTTCTGGTCGCAGCCACGGCGGCGCCTGCCGCCGGAGCGCTCCCGGGCACCCCCGCGGCCCAGGCCGCCGAGGCGTCCGGTGCCGCGCCCGGACGCCGCACCGTCCCGCTGCGCGACGGCTGGCGCTTCGCGCTGGCCGACCCGGGCGGCATCACCGACCCGGACGGCGTCTACGCGCGGGCGGCCGACCCGACGTACGACGACTGCGCCTGGCGCGAGGTCGCCGTACCGCACGACTGGAGCATCGAGCAGACCCCCACGACCGACCACGGCACCACCAGCGGCACCGGCTTCTTCCCGGGCGGCCTCGGCTGGTACCGGCTCACCTTCACCCTGCCGCCCGCGTACACCGGCAAGCGGATCTCGGTCGAGTTCGACGGCGTCTACATGGACTCGTACGTCTACTGCAACGGCACCGAGGCCGGCCGCCATCCCTACGGCTACACCGGCTTCGCCCTCGACCTCACCGACCTGGTGCACACCGACGGCCGCACTCCGAACGTCCTCGCGGTCAAGGTCCAGAACCAGCTGCCGAGCAGCCGCTGGTACTCGGGCAGCGGCATCTACCGCGAGGCCCGACTGGTGATCACCGAACCCGTGCACGTGGCCCGCTGGGGCACGTACGTCACCACGCCCGAGGTCGACGCGGAGCGGGCCGTGGTGCGGGTGCGGACCACCGTGCTCAACGAGTCCGGCACCGGCACGGACGTCCAGGTCCTGTCCCGGATCACCGGTCCCGACGGCCGCACCCTCGCCCGCACCTCCACCACGGTCGCCGTCTCCGAGCAGGCCACCGAGACGCACGAACTGACCGTTCCCGGGCCCCGGCTGTGGGACTTCGATACCCCGGACCACCGCTACACCCTGCACACCGAGCTGCGGGCCGGCGGCCGCACCACGGACACCCACCGCACCCCCTTCGGTATCCGCACCTACCGCTTCGACCCGGACGAGGGCTTCTCCCTCAACGGCACCCACCACAAGATCAAGGGCGTGGATCTGCACCACGACCAGGGCGCGCTCGGCGCGGCGATCAGCGTCGACGCGGTGCGCCGACAGATGGCGATCATGAAGTCGATGGGCGTCAACGCGTTCCGCACCTCGCACAACCCGCCCTCGCCGCAGATGATCCAGGTCTGCGAGGAGCTGGGCATCGTGATGATGGTGGAGGCCTTCGACTGCTGGAGGACCGGCAAGACCCGGTACGACTACGGCCGGTTCTTCGACGAGTGGTGCGAGAAGGACGCCACCGAGATGGTGCTCGCGGCCCGCAACTCGCCCGCCGTGGTCCTGTGGTCCATCGGCAACGAGATCCCCGACTCCACCTCGACCGCCGGGCTCGCCATGGCCGACCGGATCATCGGCGCGATCAAGGCCGCCGACGACAGCCGGCCGGTGGTCATCGGCTCGAACAAGTACCACGGCGTGCCCGCCACCGGCTCCGCGGCGGACCGCATGCTCGCCAAGCTCGACGGCCTGGGCCTGAACTACAACACGGCCAAGTCGGTCGACGCCCTGCACGCCAAGTACCCCCAGCTGTTCCTGTTCGAGTCCGAGTCCTCGTCGGAGACCTCGACCCGGGGCACGTACCAGGAGCCGGAACACCTCAACACGGGCGAGAACCACACCCCGGGCAGGCGGGAGGTGTCCTCCTACGACAACAACCTCGCCTCCTGGACGATGAGCGGCGAGTACGGGCACAAGAAGGACCGGGACCGCAAGTGGTTCGCGGGGCAGTTCCTGTGGTCGGGCATCGACTACCTCGGCGAGCCCACCCCGTACGACGTCTTCCCGGTGAAGGCGTCCTTCTTCGGCGCGGTGGACACGGCCGGCTTCCCCAAGGACATGTACCACCTGTTCAGGAGCCAGTGGACGACCGAACCGACGGTCCATCTGCTGCCGATGACCTGGAACCACGAGGAGGGGGACACGGTCGAGGTCTGGGCGTACGCCAACGTGCCCTCCGTCGAGCTGTTCCTCAACGGGCAGTCCCTCGGCGTCAGGGAGTTCGACGTCAAGCGGACCACCGACGGCCGCACCTACCTGGAGACCACGGAGGCCACCGGCGACGACAAGACCTTCACCGACGGCCCCTACCCGGGCAGCTACACCAGCCCCGACGGCAGCGCGGGCAAACTGCACCTGACCTGGAAGGTGCCCTACCGGCCCGGCGAGTTGAAGGCGGTGGCCCGCCGGGACGGCGAGGTGGTCGCCACCGACGTCCTGCGCACCGCCGGGGACCCGCACGCCGTGCGCCTGACCGCCGACCGTGAGTCCCTGGCAGCCGACGGCCGTTCCCTGGCCTTCGTGACCGCCGAGGTCGTCGACGCGCACGGCGTGGTCGTGCCCGACGCCGAGCACCTCATCGCCTTCGACGTGACCGGGGGCTCCCTGGCCGGCCTCGACAACGGCCGCGAGGAGAGCGCCGAGCGCTACCAGGCCAGTAACCGAACCGCGTTCCACGGCAAGGCCCTCGCGATCGTCAGGTCCGGCGGTGCGCCGGGCACCCTGAAGGTCACGGCGCGGGCGGACGGGCTGCGCGGGGGCACGGTGAGCGTGCGCAGCACGCCGGCCCGTTCGGCCGCCACCACCGCCGCGCCCGGCTTCGGGCCCGGCCGTCCGGCCGCCCCGGACTTCCCGCACGCGGACGCCAGTTACTCCGGACGTCCGGACACCCTGCCCGCCGCGATGCTGGACGGCGACCCGGCCACCGGCTGGTCCAACGCCTTCGCCAAGTCGGCCACGGCGCTGCTGCCCGCTTTCGGCGGGGCCCGCGCGAAGGACTGGGTGTCGGTCGACTTCGGGCGGGCCCGCGCCGTCGACCGGGTGGCGGTCTCCTTCACGGTCGACGGCACCCACGAGCTGCCCGCCGAGGCCGAGGTGGCGGTGTGGGACGGTCGTGCCTTCGTGCCGGTGACGGGCGCCAGGACCGACTGGGCCACCGCCTCGGACAGTCCCACGGTGATCACCTTCGACCCGGTGCGCGGCTCGCGGGTGCGCCTCACGCTCACCAGCGCCCATCCGGGCGAACCCGGGGGAGCGGTGCGCATCAGCCGGCTCGACGTCTGAGCGGCCTGCCCGCGGACCGGTTCACCCCGTCACTTGCGGTATCCGAGGATGGTCATCATGCCGCTCTCCGAGTGGTACTGGTTGTGGCAGTGGAGCATCCACAGGCCGGGGTTGTCGGCGTCGAACTCCACTACCAGCTTGCGGTGGGGCAGGACGATGGCGGTGTCCTTGCGCGCGCCGACGCCGTCCAGGCCGGTGATGGCGAACGTGTGGCCGTGCAGGTGCAGGGGGTGCCACATGTCGGTGGCGTTGATGAGGGTGAGCCTCACCCGCTCACCCGTGCGGACCGGGTGGCGCTGGCGCACGTCGTAGGGCCGGTGGTCGAAGCCCCAGTCGTACGTCTGCATGCTGCCGGTGGCCCTGATGCGCATCTCCCGGTCGGGTTCGCGGTCCGCGAGGGCCACGGAGTCGTCCGGGCGCAGGCGCCGGGCGGGGACGACCTCACCGTCCAGTTCGTCGGGGCGGACGTCGGCGGGGGGAAGGGTCTTTCCCTTGTCGGTGCGCAGCACGGCGACCGCCTGGCCCTTCTTGCCCTCGGCGAGCGCGACGAAGGGGAAGACGCCGTCCTTGGCGGTGACGAGGACGTCATAGCGCTCGGCCATCCCGAGGAGGAGGGCGTCGGTCTTCTTGTGCTGCACGGGGTAGCCGTCGGTGTGCGTGACGGTCATGGTGTGACCGTCCAGTGCGACGCGGAAGGCGGTCTCGGAGCCGGCGTTGATGATGCGGATCCGGATGCGGTCGCCGGGCTTGCACCGGAACGTCGAGGGCTGGGCGGGCGTGCGGCCGTTGGCGAGGTAGAGGGGATAGGCGACGCTGCCGGCCTCCCCGTGGAGCATGCGGCTGTGCGACTTGTGCAACACGCGGGAGGGGCCGCTCGACTTGTGGGAGTGCGTGGCGTGCGGGCTCCCCGACGGGCCGGCACTGCCGGGTCCCGGTCCCATGGCCATGCTGCCCATCTTCATGCCCCTGCCCGCCGTGAGCTGGTCGAGCACCTGGTCGGGGGTGGAGCCGTCCACACCGTCGACCCAGTCGTCCAGGAGGATGATCCACTCCTTGTCGTAGGCGAGCGGCTCCCGGGGGTCGTCGACGATCAAGGGGGCGTACAGACCCCGGTCGGGCTGGACTCCGACATGGGAGTGGAGCAGGAAGGTGCCCGGATGGGAGACGGTGAACCGGTAGGTGAAGTCGCTTCCCGGAGCGACGGCCCGCTGGGTCAGGTCCGGGACGCCGTCCATGTCGCAGCGCATGCGCACGCCGTGCGAGTGAAGCGTGGTGCTGGTCGGCAGCCGGTTGGCGAGGGTGAGGCTGAGGACGTCGCCGGCGGTGACGCGCACCAGCGGCCCGGGCAGCTCCTCGTGGTAGGCCCAGCTCCGCACGTGCCGCCCGCCCAGATCCAGGGTGGTCTCGGCGGCGGTCAACCTCAGCATGCGCACCGGGCCGGAGCCGCGCTTGCGCTCGGCGGCACGGACCTCCGGACCCGCCGGGTCGACATATCCCTTGGGCCCAGGGGGGACGTAGTCCCCCATGTCTGCCGTCGCGCCCTCGGGGCCGGAACGGAGGTGGGAGCCGGAGTCGGTGCAGGCAGCCAGGAGTCCCGCGCCGGCGGCAGCGAGCGGGGCACGGAGCAGGGTACGCCGCGAAGGTGTGTGCATGAATGAAATAAGACACGTTTTGCGCTCATATGTGACGGACCTGCGGCGGCGCGTCTGGTGAAGTCGGTGGGGGAGGGCGGCGGGTGTCCGGGGTTCAGGCGGCGTCGTGGAACACCAGCCCCAGGGTGCGCCGGTGCCCGGACCGCACGGTGCTCACCCCGTGTCGCACGGCACCCGCCGACCAGCCGCGACGCGTGCGGACCGGGTGGTCGCGCGTCGTGAACACCAGGCCGTGCCCCTGCTCCAGGGCGGTGGCGGTGCCCCGGGACTGGGCGCGCGGCCGCTGCTCGACCATCAGGAACTCGCCGCCGGTGTAGTCGGTGCCGTACGCGTCCAGGGCGACCACCACCTGGAGCGGGAAGACCAGTTCCCCGAACACGTCCCGGTGCAGGGCGTTCCAGTCGCCCGGGCCGTAGCTGAGCAGGATCTGCGCCGACCGGTCCTGACCGGCGGCGTGGCAGCGCTCCAGCCAGTCGTCCAGGGAGTCCGGCCAGGGAGCGGGGCGGTCCAGCCGGGCCGCCCAGTCCCGGGCGACGGACAGCAGGCACGGGTAGAGGGCGGCTCGCAGCGCGGCCACGGGGACGGGCAGGTCGTGTGTGAAGTAGCGGTACTCGCCGGAGCCGTACCGGCGCGCGGCCATGTCGACGGTGGTGCGGAACAGCTCCGGTTCGTCGTACAGGGCGGCCAGCTCGGCGCACTCCTCGGGGGTCAGCAGCGGGCCCGTGGGCGCGCTGCCGTGCTCGTCCAACTCGGCCGCGAGCGCGGTCCAGTCGGTGCCGGCCACGCGCCGGCGGGCCTCGGCCCGGGTGGGCTTCATGACTGCTCCTTCCTCACACCAGGGCGGGCTGCGCCGCGCCCTCGTGCGTGAGCAGCCACACCTTGCGCTCCACGCCGCCCGCGTACCCGCGCGGCGAGCCGTCCGCACCGATCACGCGGTGACAGGGGCGCACCAGCAGCAGGGGATTGGCGCCGAGGGCCCGGCCCACCGCGCGGATCCCGACCCGGGGCACGCCGAGGCGTGCGGCCAGGCCGCCGTAGCCGGTCGTGGTGGCGTACGGGACGTCCTCCAGGGCCTGCCACACCCGCAGCTGGAACGGGGTGCCGACGGGGGCGAGCGGCAGGGAGAAGCGGGTGAGACGGCCGGTGAAGTAGGCGTCCAGCTGACGGCGCGCCTCGGTGAACGCACGGTCGTCGCGGTCCTCCGCCCGGACGGCGGGCGCTCCGCGTTGCCCCGGCATGGACAGTGAGGCGAGAGTGAGGAGGCCACCGGACTCCTCACCGGTCAGCAGCAGCTCCCCGAGCGGGCTCGGGCAGGTGGTGTGGACGGTGTGCGTGTTCATCGCGGTCTCCTGTCCTCCGAGGGGTTCACTGACGAGTCTGCCGCGCGGCAAGCCGCGTCACCGGCGGAAAACGGACAGGGCGCTACCGGGTGCCGACCTCCCGCAGGTACCGGCGAGAAGGGCGCTTGACCTGGCTGTATTTACGGGTAAGTACCCGCGCGGTACCGTGAGAGGCATGCCAGCTCTCAATGTGGAGTTCAGCGAACGCGAACTAGAGGACCTGCGGCAGATCGCCAAGGAGCGAGGGACGTCGATGAAGGCCCTCGTACGCGAGGCCGCCGCCGCCGACATCGCCCGGCACCGGGCGCTGCAGGAGGGCGCGGCTGCCTTCCGGAGCTTCTTCACCGCCCACGCCGAGGAGTTCGCGGCCGCGTTCCCCGACGACGAGCCCCCCGCCAGGGGCGAGGCCGCCTGAACGATGTCCTCCGTCATCCATATCGACGTCCCGTGGCTGCTCCAGCGCCATGAGGAGGTGCTGCCCGACCAGCCCACGGTCGACGACTTCTCCGCGCTGGTCGCGGCCGTCGCCCGGCACCGTGTCGACCCGCCCCGGCTCGGCGTGGACTCCGACCCCGCCTGGCGGGCCGCGGCCCTGCTGCACACCCTCGCGGTGCTCAAGCCGCTGCCCGCGGCCAACGCCCGCTTCGCCTGTGCGACCGCCGTGGCCTACATGTTCGTCAGCGGCGTCGGCATCGACCCGCCCTACGGCGCCCTGGTCGACCTCGCCCGTGATCTGCTCTCCGGCAAGACCGACGTGTACGGCGCGGCCGACCGGCTGCGTTCCTGGCAGATCTGACATCGCCCGGCCGGCGGCCCCGGCGGCTTCCCCCGCCGGGGCCGCCGGCCGGGCGACGTCCTCAGATGACGAGGCCGCCGGCCGAGGGCGGGAGGAACGGGGCCGGCGGCCGGTTTCGCGCGGGAGAGCCGCCGTCCCGCGCGGGGCCTTTCGAGAGGGCCGGTCCCCAGTCCACTACCGGGTCGCACACCCCGGAAGCGTGCGCGGCCGCCCGGTCTGTGCGCACCCTTCACACGGGGCGCACGGAAAACGGAAAGCCGACGTGGCGGAGCAGACGCCCGGCCCGTTTTTCTGACTTTCCTTCAAACCGGCCGATGTCGTACGAGCGCCTTGTTGCGTGTGTGGAAGTTGTGCAAGGGTTGAAACAGCCGTGCGGGGGTAATCGCCGGGTTTCTTCCGGCAGTTGGGGAACCGGTCCGTTGCGGCACCGGTGAATTCCACCTCCCCGCGCGCGTCTGCCGGAGAGCGCTGACCAACGCTCCGCACCTACAAAGGAATTCGCTCAGTGCCCACCCCCCACCCCCCTCGTCCGCCCTATCCGCCCCCCGGGAGTGGCCCGGGGGAGTCCGACGAGTCGCTCGCCGCTCCGCTGCGCGCCGGTTCCGACGCCGAGGCCTCGCGATCCGCCGCCCTGCTGATGGCCCGGCACTGGCGGCCGGCGCAGGACTACGCCGTCATCTGCCTGGCCGCGCCCGGAACCCTCGCCCACATGGTCACGGCCACCGCCTTCCACCAGGTCCTCGACCGGCTCGCGCTCGGCGAGCCCGCCGACGCGCTGCGGCCCCGCCTGCTGGTGGCCGTGCGGGACACGGTCGTGAACTGGTCCGCCAGGGACCCGATAGCCGCCGTACTGCCGGGACTTCTGAAGCCCGCCGGGGGCCGCGGTATGCGTACGGCGAAGTCCCTGATACCGGAAAACCGCGCTCTGTCCGAACGTTCATTCCACAGCCTTCCCCGGCTCGAACAGGCGTTGCTGTGGCACACCGAGGTGGAGGCAGAACCGATAAACGTCCCCGCGGGGCTGCTCGGCATGGATGCCGACAGCGCGGCGGTCGCACTCCAACAGGCCCGCGAGAAATTCCGGGAAGGCTGTGTCAACGCGCACCGGGAACTCGCGCCGAGCACCGACTGCCGTCACTACAACCGCCTTCTCGACATACCGATCCGCCGGGGCGGCGCGCTGCTGCCCGACGTCCAGGAGCACCTCGCCGGCTGCCCCTACTGCCGGCACGCGGCCGAGCAACTCGGCCGGATCGAGGGCGGCCTCGGCGTGCTGCTCGCCGAGGCGGTCCTCGGCTGGGGCGCCCGCCGGTACCTCGAGTCGCGCCCCGGCCGCGGACGGCCCGGCCCCGCCCGCACCCACGGCACCTCCCGGCGCTCCGGCGGCCGCCGACGCGGCGGCGGCAGACCCGGGCTGCTGTCCCGGGTCCCGGTGCCCGGCGGACACCGGCGGGCCGGTGGCGAGCCCCAGGCGACCGACCGGCGCGCACCCGGCGCCGGATGGTCGTCCAGGACACTGCTGACCGGAGTCGGCGTCGCCTCGGCCGGGCTGCTCGCGACCGTCCTCGCGCTCAGTGTGTGGCCGCACGGCGGCGACGGCACCGATCCGGTCGCCTCCACGGGCGCCGCCCCCGGCACCGACGCCCCGTCACCGCCCGCCTCCGCCACGGCACCCGGCACCGCGGCCCTGCCCACGGCCGGCCGGCCGACCCGGCTGCGCAACGCCGCCTCCGACCTGTGCCTGGACGTCGAGGGCAGGCCCGAGGCGGGCGCGAGCGCGGTGCTCGCCGCCTGTTCCCCGGCGGTCACGCAGCAGTGGACGTACGACGCGGACGGGCAGCTGCGCAGCGCTGCCGACTCTGGGCTGTGCCTGGACTCGCACGCCGACGCGGGCGTCGTCATTCTCGGCACCTGCGCCGACGACGGCTCCCGGCGCGGCGACGACGTGCGCTACGACCTCACCGTGCGGGGCGAGTTGCTGCCCCGCTGGGACGAGGCCCTCGCCCTCGCCCCGGCCGGCGGGAACGCGGGCTCCGACATCGTCGTCAAGGTCCGGGACCACTCGGCCGGACAGCGCTGGACGACCGACGGGCCGGCGGCGAGCCCCGGCTCCCTGTCGATCACCGGCAGCGACGGGCCGTCCGTCCGGCCCGCGCGGTTGCCGGGGCCGGGTACGTGAGGCGCCGGGGGGGGGGGGGGGGGGGGGGGGGGGGGGGGGGGGGGGGGGGGGGGGGGGGGGCGGATAAGCATAGGGCCCGGA